>JBDGPX010000123.1:0-2664 GCA_042219475.1 Halobacteriales archaeon | reverse complement strand
AACCCCGGCGGTGGTGGCGCCGCCGACGGGACGACCGTTCTCCGGGCGATGCTCGACCAGGACGTCACCAACGGCGGCTTCGCGATCATGCGCGATCCGGAGGTCGTCCAGCGGTGTGTCGACGCTGGCGTCGGCGAACGGGTCACCGCGACGATCGGAGGCAAGACCGACGACCTCCACGGCGAGCCCATCGAAGACGTCGACGGCTACGTGAAGGCGATTACCGATGGGGAGTATGTCAACACCGGACCGATGGGCACTGGCACGAAAAACGATCTGGGGCGGGCGGTTCGGTTCCAGTGTGGCCACGAGGACGGCGTGGCCGTCATCCTCACCGAAAACCGGCTCCAACCCCTCGACGCCGAAATCTGGCGTCACATGGGGATTCCGCCCGAACGGCTTTCGATGCTCGTTGTCAAAAGCACCAATCACTATCGCGCCGATTACGAGCCACTCGCCAGTCACGTCATCCCGATCGACTCGCCAGGGCTGTGTGCGATCAATCCCGAACGGTTTGACTTCTCACGGATTCGACGTCCGCAGTTCCCACTCGATGACATGGCTGACGACGCGTATCCGGACTGGTAACTGGCCGGTCGCGCGCAGTAGCACGGCGGACGGCTCGATCCCCTGATCCGATCGGATCACTCGTATCCGGGATGGAACACGTGGTAGAACTCCTCGTAACTGAGAAATTTATCGACTTCCTCGGGGAGTTCGGCCGTATACTCGTCGACCTGTTCGGCGACGTCCGGATCCACATCCAAATCGAGGCTTTCGTAGAACTCCGATTCGACGCCTAAGCTCCGGAAGACGAGATAATACAGGTAATACTCGTTGAGATCCGTCCCCGTTCGGGTCAGCCGATAGATATCCTCCCACGCCGAGAAGCCGACATCCTGATAGGACTCGTATTGTGGCAACGTACCGGGGTTCACTGACCGGGCGTCCTCCCAGAAGGCCGTCTCACCGTCGTTGTACTTGTAGTAGATGCTCACGAAGTCGTATACTTCCTCCCAGGTGTCGTGGGTCGTCTCGTTGAAGACCTTCCGGAGGCCCCGGTGGTTGACCCGGGAGTGTTTGCCCAGCAGGCGCACGAGCCGGGCAGCCAACCGACACGTGGTGGTTAATGCCGTCGACTGGAGCGGTTCCACGAACCCCAACGCGTTGCCGGTTGCCACACAGTTGTTGAGCCACGGTTGTTCGAGGACGCCGGAGTTGAACTTGTACTCACGGACGCTGTCCGGGTCGATGTCCTCGTCTCGGGTTTCGAGGAATTCCTCTTTGGCGGCCGCATCGGAGATATGCTCCGACGAGTAGACGTATCCGACATCGCGGGCGCCCGTCATGTGGCCGCAGGTATCGATCTGCCAGAACCACCCGGCGTCACCGGTGGTAACGATCGTCGCCGACGTGATATCCGACAGCGGAATCTCGGGGGTCGCGACCACCGCCGAGTCGACCGGCAGGTCGAATTCCCTGTATTCGTTGTCGAGTTCGTTCATGAGCAGCTGTCGAAACCCCGAGGCGTCCACATAGAGATCAGCCATGTACTCCGTTGACCTGCCTTCGAGTGTCTCGATCTGATTTTCGGCGGTCCGTACCTCGGTGATGCGGTCGTTGACGAGTTCGACGTCCCGTTCCTCACAGAGCTGTCGCAGGAACCGGTTGAGGCTCCGGGAATTGAAATGGTAGGCGACGCTCGGTAACGGCTTCTGGATACTGAAGACGTCCTGTTCGTTGATCGAGATGGGTGCTTTCCCCTCCGTCTCGGCCACCTCCGTGTACAACGTGTCGTAGTTCCGCTGTTGGTAGCGATAGAACCACTCGTGGAACTCTGCCTCGTGTTCCGACGACAGCGTTTGGATCTTGGCACCGCTGATGCCGTCGGTTTCGTTGACGATCGGCAGTGGCTGCCCGAGCGGGCTGTGAAACGGCTCGGCGCCACACCAGTCCTCGAAATACACGGTCGTCTTCCAGGCCAGTTTCACGTTCTCGACCAGCCGACCCAGATCGACCTCAAGCAAGTCACGCAGAAACGTCACCACGTACGTTAACGTGCTTTTGCCGACCTCGGGGACCGATTCCTCGAAATCGTCGATCACGATGATCTCCGGATCGTCGAGTCCTTTCTCCAGCGCTAGCGCCGTGAGTAACCCAGAATCCCCCCCGCCAACGACGGCGATCGATTCGACCTGCTGGGGCTCGCTGCTCATCAGTGATATCACCTGAGGGCGGCGGCGGCTTTAAGTTTCGGCTGGGTATCACGCCCGTTCCCGTTCTATCGGTGAGCAACCTCGACCGTGGATCCGATGACAATCCTCTGGTTTGAGATTAGAACGCCGGCTTGACCGTCGCGTTGTCCCTTTTCCCGACGAAAGCCTTGAAGCGGTGCCGGCCGTACGCTTGTCACATTCGATGGCTCCAATCCCTCGGCCTTCGTTTCGGCGACGGTTGCGCTCACTGGACGCCGAGGGGTTTCGCGAGTTTGTCACGGCACTCTGGCAAGCGCGCGGCTACTCCGTCACCGAGGAGGGATCGCTCCTGCGGGTGCGTCGGGACGGCAGTGTTCATCGGATTGCGGTCGTCCATCAACCATACGCGTTCGGCCGTGTGCCGCTGTCACGGGGGGCCAAATCACTACTCGATGGCTCAACGTCAACG
>JBDGPX010000103.1:0-2760 GCA_042219475.1 Halobacteriales archaeon | reverse complement strand
CGGCGATCCGTTCGACGTACGTCGATTGGACTTCCCTGTCTCGAAACTCCTGATACTCGATCTCGACCCGATATGACCGATTGGCGATGCGGCCGGCATGGTTCTCGGCGATGATGTCGGCGTTTTCGATCCCAGCCGCTGTTAGCCCGACCGGGAAGCTTGATTGGTTTTCAGCCTCGGTAGATGACGTGGCTCCGAGTGGATCGCCATACTCCTCGAAGTACATCGCGTGTGTCGTATCTCGGATTACCTTCTCGTCGGTTACACTCGTTGGTTGCGTGGTCGGTTGGTCGGTTCCTGCTCCAGAGGCGTCGTCCGTCGCCGTTGTCCCCCCGGTGACACCCGCGATCGATTCGAGCGAGACGCCCCCGACGGCACTCCCGGGAAACAGCGCCATCGCGGTGAACAACACCGTGCTGAGCAGGACTACCACGATGAATCCGTTTACGACGACGCCAGCCGTCGTCTGGTTGGATTCGTCGGTTGTACTCCGGTGTGCTGTCAGCCGTGACACGCCCATGAACCGATCGGCAAGGCGATCCGCGATATCCCGGTCAATGGCATAGAGCAACATCGCCTCGAGGCCGCCTACATCGATGATTCGAGGCGTCCCTGGGGGAAGACGATCGGGTGTCCGGGTCGTATTCGTGACGACGATATCGACCGGGCTGGTCGGTGGGGTCGGATCGTGGATCGACAGTCGACCGACGTGGTGGATCCAGACGGTATACTCCTCAGTCCCCTTGTCCAACACGAACACCTCGTCGTCCCGGCGGAGTTCGTAGCCACGGGCCCGCCACAACGCCTTGACAAACCCTGTAAACGACTCCTTCGAGAGCCGCTTGAGCCGTGTCTGGATCGACCGCGACCGGATCGAGGGCACCATCCACGGTATGATTTCAATTGTCTTATATCTCACTTCGATACGACGATCTGATCGCTGGATGGATCGCCCTCTTTTAGTTATCGGTGGCCGAGTCGGGTTTGAGGCTTTTTTCGGGCATGAGGAAGTCCTGGGTGGGCATCAGATGGGAGCCACCGTTGACATTGACCTCGGCGCCGGTGACGAAGGACGTCTCGTTATCACAGAGGAAATGGATGACACTACCGACCTCTTCGGGCTGGCCGGCCCGTTGCATCGGCGTCAATCGACGCATCTTCTCAATCCCTTCTTCGGTGAACAACCCTTCGTCGTCGCCGCGTTGACCAATGGTGGTTTCGATCGCCCCTGGAATCACACAGTTGACCCGGACGTGTGGGGCGAGCTGTTTGGCCAGCCCCCGGGTGAGCCCCAATACCCCGCCTTTGGAGGCCGAATAGTGGACGCCGCCGGAGACGCTCCCGCGGGTACCTGCCCCGCTTGAGATGTTGACGAGCACGCCCTCGCCCCGGCGATACATCGGCGGGGTCGCCCAGCGGGCGATGTTGTACTGGCCTTTCAGGTTCACATCGAGGATCCGATCCCAACTCTCGGGTTCGAGATCCTCGATCCAGAAGTATTCCGTGATCCCGGCGTTGTTGACCACCGCTGTCAGATCGGCATCGGTCTCGATATCCGCGACGACCTCCTTGACCGCGTCGTGATCGGCGACGTCGACCTGGTAACCAACTCCACCATCGAGTTTGGCGGCGGTTTCGGTGGCGACATCGTCGATATCGAGGATCGCGACGACGTCGTAGGCCGGATCCGCCGCGAAGTACTCCGCGGCCGCCTTGCCGATCCCTCGGCCGCCTCCAGTTACCAGTGCGGCCGTTCGACCCGTGCCTGTCTCAGTCCCACCGTCCGGTTTGAGGCTCTGTTCGGGCATGAGGAAATCCTGGGTGGGCATCAGATGGGACCCACCGTTGACGTTGACCTCCCCGCCGGTGATGTAGGATGCCTCGTCGCTACAGAGGTAGCGAATGACGTTGGCGACCTCCTCGGGCTGGCCGTATCGCTGGAGCAACACCAGTTGGAGCATCTTTTCGACGCCCTCGTCGGTCCAGAGATCGCCGCTTTCGTCGTCCCCGCGCTGCCCGATCCCCGTCTGGATGAGTCCCGGAATCACGCAGTTGACCCGAACGTGCGGGGCGAGCTGTTTGGCCAGCCCCCGGGTGAGCCCCAATACCCCGCCTTTGGAGGCCGAATAGTGGACGCCGCCGGAGACGCTCCCGCGGGTACCTGCCCCGCTTGAGATGTTGACGAGCACGCCCTCGCCCCGGCGATACATCGGCGGGGTCGCCCAGCGGGCGATGTTGTACTGGCCTTTCAGGTTCACGTCGAGGATCCGATCCCACTCGTCGGGTTCGAGATCTTCGATCCAGAAATATCGTGAGACGCCCGCGTTGTTGACTGCGGCGTCGATGGCGACATTGTGTCGCTCTTCGACGTCATCGACGGCCTCCATGACCGCGTCTTGGTCAGCGACGTCGACCTCGTAGCCGACGCCACCGTCGATCGAATCGGCGGCCTCGTGGACGATCTCGTGGATGTCGACCATCGCAATGACGTCGTGGTCACCTGCCGCGGCGAACCGCTCTGCGGTCGCCCGGCCGATACCCCGCCCAGCGCCGGTGATGATCACGGCTGATCGATCGGACATACCGTCCCCGACTCACCGTGACGATTAAAGCATACGGACGCGGGCCAGGTTTGCCGTCTCGGATATGCTGTCCCGCCGTTCCTCGATATGTGAGCTGACCAGTGCGTATCGAGCGTAAAGCCAGTCGACCGGTTGCACACTGAACGATCGGTCCGAACCTCTTTGGGTTCCCCAACGG
>JBDGPX010000017.1:0-2868 GCA_042219475.1 Halobacteriales archaeon | reverse complement strand
TGTAGTGGTTTTGCATGGAGACGAACCGTTCGAGGCCGAGCCGGTCGCTGGTGTGAAGCGCGTCGGCGAACTGGTAGGCCCACATCGAGGAGGCACCGATGTAACGCGCCCGCCCGCGTCTGACGATGTCATCGAGCGTCCGGAGGGTTTCCTCGATGGGGGTATCGTAATCCCAGCGGTGGATCTGATACAGATCGACGGTGTCCATGCCCAATCGATCCAGGCTGTTTTGCAGCTCCTGTTCGAGTGCCTTGCGAGAAAGTCCACCTGCGTTTGGATTGTCCTCGTCCATATGATAGTAGCCCTTGGTGGCAACAACCGACCAGTCTCGGTCATATCGCTCGAGGGCCGTCCCGAGAACGCGTTCGCTCTCGCCGTGGGAATACTGGTTGGCCGTATCGAAGAAATTCACCCCGAGATCGATCGCTCGCTCGATCACGTCGTGACTTTCGGCCTCGTCGAGTACCCAATCCCGCCAATCACTGGTTCCGAAACTCAGACAGCCAAGGCAGATCCGACTGACCTCAAGCCCCGTGTCGCCGAGTGTTGTGTACTCCATTTGACCCATGTGGGGCGGTCCCACACCGGCAATAAAAGTGTGGGGATCGATCGGACGGGACATCTTTGGATCTTGCCCTCCGCGATACGCCTATGCCCCCCGATTCGGTGGACTCGATACCTACGATCGATGCTCCGACACTCCCTGGGTCGTGGCAACGAATCACGACCATCGATGCCCATGCGGCCGGGGAACCGCTACGTGTCATCGTCGACGGAGTCGAGAAGCCGCCCGGCGAAACGATGTTGGCCCGTCGGCGATGGATGCAGACGGAGGCCGACTCCCTTCGAACGACTCTAATGGGGGAACCACGCGGTCACACCGACATGTATGGGGCGTTGCTCACGCCTCCGACGAGCACGGACGCCGATTTGGGTGTCCTCTTCATGCATAATGAGGGATACAGCACCATGTGTGGTCACGGCGTCATCGCTCTTGGAACCGTGCTCGTTGAGACGGACATGATTGACTCGTTAGCGGGCGAACCACTCGTCCTCGATACGCCCGCGGGCCAGGTCGAGGCACGGACGGCTCACTGTGACGGTCGCGTCGGGTCTGTGTCATTCAAGAATGTCCCGTCATTTGTCTACGCCAGTGACCGGACGGTCACCGTTCCGGAGTACGGTACCGTCACCTACGACCTCGCCTTCGGTGGTGCATACTACGCTTACTGTTCGATCGATCAACTCGATATGGAGTTACTCCCCGAACACGCCGACCAGCTGGTTGACGCCGGGATGGCGATCAAACACGCTGTGGCTAACGCTGTCGAGATCGATCATCCCGGATCCGAGGACCTCGGCTTTCTGTACGGTACGATCTTCACCGGTTCACCGCGAAACGGCGGCGACACCCGAAACGTCTGTATCTTTGCCGACGGGCAGGTCGATCGTTCCCCGACTGGGACCGGTGTTAGCGGTCGGATCGCCTTGGCCCATCATCGGGGTGAGCTCCAATTGAACGAGCCGCTTACCGTCGAGAGTATCATCGATACGACCTTCACTGGTCAGGCGGTTACAACGACGACTGTCGGTGATTTCGACGCTGTTACGCCATCGATCAGCGGTAGTGCCCATCTCACCGGGCGGTCAACGTTCGTGATCGATCCCGCCGATCCGCTTCGAACTGGATTCTTGCTGGGGTGATACACCTCTCACTCATCGGCGGCGATCGCGTGGAGGAATCCATTGCGGTCGGTGATGAAGACCATGCCGTCGGTCACCGCTGGCGAGGCAGTCACGGTGTCTTCGGTCCTGAACGACCACCGCTGGTTCCCGTCAGCGGCATTTAAGGCCACGATCCGGCTGTTCCCGATACCGACGTACACAAAGCCGTTCGCGACCGCCGGAGACGACTGGACGCGTTCGTTTGCGTCATACTGCCACTGTTGGGTACCATCCGCAGCGTTGAGTGCGTAGAAATACCGGTCGTTGCTTCCGATGTATACCGATCCCCCTGCGACGGCGGGGGAAGATTGAACGGCACTGAGGGTACTAAACCGCCAGACTCGACTGCCATCCTCGCGATTCAACGCGTAGACATACCGATCGTTACTGCCAACATAGACCCGATTGCCGACGACGGCCGGCGAGGAGTTGACTGCCGCCGTAGTCCCGTAAGACCACTGCTGTTTCCCGTCCTCGGTGTTCAGCGCGATAATCGATCCGTCGGAATTACCGATGTAGACCATCTCTCCGACAACGGCGGGCGTGGTGTTGAACGACCCGTTGTCGCTATGCCGCCATTGGGTTTCCCCCGATTCGGCGTCGAGTGCGAGCACAAACCCGTTTTTCGTCCCAACGTACACTGTCCCATCAACGACGGTTGGTGATGATCGGATCCCACCGATCTCAGTCGCCCACTGTCGCTCGCCGGTCGTTGCGTCGAACGCTCGCATTCCGATCGACCGCTGGCCATCCGTCCCGATGTAGACGGTGTTCCCATCGACCGCCGGTGACGAATCCGGGACCTGGATGTTCTCCGTCCGCCAGATCCGTTCGCCGGTCGCCGCGTTGACGGCGAGGAATCCCTCGTTGTAACCGACGTAGACTGTCCCATCAACGATCGCTGGCGACGATTGACTTTCCTCCCCGAGGCTGCTTCGCCAGACACCGGTGACATCGCTGTCTGTTACACCCGTCGCCGGCGATGTCCCGGTGTTTGCGGCGTCGTATCGGAAGGTCGGCCAGGCTGTCAGTTCCCCCATCGGGGTTGCCGTCGGTGATTCTGTCTCCGTCTCGGTCTCCGTCTCTGCCGATGTCGCCGTTTCTGTCGGTGACGGCGTGTCGTCTGGCTGCTCTGTCGGAGTG
>JBDGPX010000111.1:0-3148 GCA_042219475.1 Halobacteriales archaeon | reverse complement strand
CCGTGGACGATAGATCCGGGACTGGAAGCATCACAACCCAGCAACCTACACGACCCGTGGACACACCGTCCGAATCTTTAGGAGCGGTGGGGCTGATGGGTCGGGACATGCGCTCGTTCGATAAGGCGATCATCGCATGTGCCGTAACCGGTGCGATCCACGTCCCGACGATGTCACCACATCTGCCGGTGACTCCGGATGAAATCGCCCAAGAGGCGATCGACGCGGCCGATGCCGGCGCGAGCATCGTTCACATTCACGTCCGCGATCCGGAGACCGGCGAACCGAGTTCCGACCTCGATCTCTTCCGGGAGGTGGCCGAGCGGATCGACGAGGAGTGTGACGCGATCGTTCAGCCGACGACCGGTGGCGCACCGACAATGACGGTGGAAGAACGGATCGCGGTCGTGCCGGAACTCGAACCCGAGATGGCCTCCTGTAATATGGGCTCGATCAACTTCGGTCTCTACCCGATTCTGGATGCCTTCGACGAATTCGAGTACGGCTGGGAGGAGGAATACCTCGAACAGACCCGCGATCACATTTTCCCGAACACGTTTGAATCCCTCGAAACACTCCTGCCGGTGTTCGACGACCACGGGACGAAACCCGAACTGGAGTGTTACGATGTCGGCCATCTCTACAACGCCAAACACTTCGTCGATCGCGGGCTGCTTGAGCCACCGCTTCACCTGCAGTTCGTGATGGGAATCCATGGCGGGATCGGGGCCGACGAGGAGAATCTCCAACACATGGTCAACACCGCAGAGAAACTCTTCGGGGACGGTTTTTCGTTCTCGGTGATCGGTGCGGGCCGGATGGAATTCCCGCTTGGCACACAGGGCGTCTCGATGGGCGGACATGCCCGCGTCGGCCTCGAGGATAACCTCTATCTTCGCAAGGGTGAACTCGCCGAGAGCAATGCCGACCTCGTCGAGAAAATGGTCGATCTGTCCTGGGAGATCGCCGGCCGTGAGCCCGCGACACCGGCAGAGACACGGGAGTTCCTCGACCTAAAGGGCCAATCGAACGTCGGGTTCTGAGGCCGACAAAGAGACGATTCCGGCCGATATGGCCACCGACATCGGGCTTTATCCCCCTTACGTACGAATAGGTACGAACAACCAACCATGTCCCAGGAACGAGAGCGAACCTCGGCGACCGAACGGGAGGCGGACGAGCAAAGTGGAGAACGGCCGGCGATCGAGCGGTATTACGAACGGACCGAGCGCTCACGCCAACACTACGAGGAGGCGTGTGAATACATGCCCGGCGGGAGCACTCGTGGTGTTCTTTATTACGATCCGTACCCCGCCTACGTCGAGAGTGGTTCGGGACCACGGCTCACCGACGTCGATGGTAACGAGTATCTCGATTTCCTCAACAACTACACCTCGCTGATCCACGGCCATGCCCCAGAGGAGATCACCGAGGCTGGCGTCGAGGCGGCCCGTCGGGGGAGTGCCCCGGGCGGCCCGACACGGGAGGAGATCGACTGGGCGAAACACCTCGTCGAGCGCGCCCCCGCCGTCGACCAGATCCGCTTTACGAACTCGGGAACCGAGGCGATGATGAACGCGATCCGGGCGGCCCGGGCCTACACCGGCAAGGATGCCGTCGCGAAATTCGAGGGTGTCTATCACGGCACCCACGATGACGTGCAGGTCAGCGTTCATCCACCGACCCACCTCGCCGGCCCGAACGAGGATCCAACGGCCGTGCCGGATTCGGCGGGCGTTCCCGGAAGCACAGTCGACGACGTCGTCGTCCTCCCGTTCAATACCGCCGAAGCGGCGGTCGAGAAGCTCGACCGAAACCGGGATCGGCTGGGCGGGATCATGCTGGCCCCGATGATGGGGACTTCGGTCGTTCCGGCAACCGATTCGTTCCTCGAGGCGATTCAGTCCTACGCGGATGATCACGACATTCCCCTGATCATCGATGAAGTCGTCTCCTTCAGGCTGGCCCACGGCGGGGCCCATGATGCGTTCGACCTCAATCCGGATCTCGTCGCCTATGGGAAGATCATCGGTGGCGGGTTCCCCGTCGGCGCCTTCGGCGGCCGCGCCGAGCTCATGGCCGACTACGATCCCCGCGGCGGTGGCGCGGACATCGTCCACTCCGGGACGTTCAACGCCAATCCAGTAACGGCCGCGGCGGGACTGGCCGCCCTTGAAGAATTCTCCAGTGATGAGGTGGCCCGGCTCAATCGACTGGCGGAGACTCTCGCCGATCGGGCTCGTGGCATCGTCGATGACCATGGGCTCGACTTCCAGGTCAATCAGGTCGGATCACTGTTCAACATCTACCTCACGCCCGAGTCAGTGACCGATTATCGGAGTGCCCACACGTCGCCGGCCGATCTCGAACGGTCGATCTTCATGGAACTCCTCACCGAAGGCGTCCGACTGGCTCCCAAGCTCATGGGCTGTCTCTCGACCCCGATGGGGGAAGATGAAGTCGATGAGTTCATCGCGGCGTTCGATACGGCCCTTGACCGGGTTCGGACGGATATCGAGATGAGTGCGCCACAGCTGCTGGCGGACTGATCCGAACGTACCATGCGATCAATTATCCGGTGACCCGTTCAACCGCTTCCCATGGGATACCACATCATCGATCCCGGCGATATCGACCCGATGGACGATCGGCCGGTCGAGGCCCGCTCGATCAGCGACGCGTTGGAGCTCGAAAATATGGGGCTGCGGGTGTATCGGGCCGAACCGGGCCAGCAACTGCCGCTCGCGTATCACTATCACGAACAACAGGAGGAGGCGTTTTACGTTATCGAGGGAACGCTTCACGTCGAAACACCTGATCGGGAGTATCAGGTCGAGGCCGGCGAAGTCTTCGTCGCCGAACCGACCAACCCACACCGCGCACACAACCCGGACTCCGCCGAGGATATCGTCGTGGTTCTCGCGGTCGGGGCGCCAGCGGTGAGCGACGCTGAAGCCTACGCTGAGGAATGACATCCTCCCCGCCGTGAACAGCACGGTTTCCTCTCCGACGTGGGAGTCTCAGCCGCTCTACGACTCCCCGGAGGCAACATTCCCGTCACCGTCGACGGTACTACGGGTCTGTGCGCTGTTCTTAGTAATTGCTGGTCGCCTCAATCGCGGCTTGTGCGCCAGCGTACCGCTGGGCG
>JBDGPX010000035.1:0-3152 GCA_042219475.1 Halobacteriales archaeon | reverse complement strand
CTCGTACATCGGGATGATCGACGGCGTCACCGAGAGCCCGTCGAGCATCATCGTGTGGAACCCATCGGGGTGACGATTGTGGATGTGCTCAAGCACCATTGTGTACTCGAGTGCCGAGAGCCCGCCGCCGCCGACACGCTCGGGCATGTGCATGGTGTAGAAGCCAGCCTCGGCGGATTTCTCCCGGATCTCCTGACGGAGGTCGAGATATTCATCGACGAGCTTGCCGTCCTCATCGACGGTCGTCCACTCCTTCTCCTCGCCGAGGAAGTGGTCGTATTCGTCCTCAAGGGGTTCGATTTCCTTCTCGATGAATTCGTCAATTTGACTCTGAATCATCCGGACTTCGGAGGATGGTTCAAAGGAGATGCCATCACCCGTTGACTGACTGGCAGTCATGCATGTGGTGTTCTCGTCGGGTAGGTTAGTCTTTACGGGGAGAAGGCTGTTCCCCTTGCCGCAATGACCGATAACCCACCGAAGAAAGCGGGCCGATGAACGACGCTGATCAATGATGGTCGATCGTGACACCGCGGTCGGCGAGGGCGGCCTCGAACTGCTCGAAGAGTGATCGGTCCATACTGATCCGCTCGGGTGGTACGATTCCCGTATCGGTTATCTCCCCCCGTCCGACGGCCTGGGCGACGACCGATCCCGTATAGCCAGTCGTTCGGGCCATCGATGTCGTCTCGGTCGCCGTATCGTACCGATCGACCAACTCGTATTCCCGTGTCTCTGTCCGGTCATCGACAGTACCGTGCACCGTCACCCGCATCACGGTCAAGTCCTGGTCGTCCCCGAGTGCGAGTTGCGGTTCCAATACTGCGGTGAGGAAATCCCGCGGCGCGATCTCATGTCCATCGATCGGGATGGGCTCGGTGTCGAGCAGGCCACATTCCTTGAGGGTCTTGATCTTCGCCGCGTGGCCGGGATAGCGGATCGTTTTCTCCTCGAGGGTGGTGACATCGTCGAACGTCTCGGGGAGCGTCGAAACACCTCTGGTGTAGAAACACTCCAATTCCCCGACATCGTCGAACACGATCCCCTCGACGCCCGAGAGCGGCTCAACTTCGGTATATTCGCCCTCCTGGATGATCCGAGCCGACACATCGTACTCCCGCCAGACGCTCGCCAGGCTAAACACGACACGGTACTCAAGCGGTGGTTTGGGGTCGGCGGGGAGGCCGCCGACCTTGACTTCGATGTCGGTCACGGCATCGAGATCGCCGGCTGCATATCCGATCAAGAGGTTGCTCAATCCCGGCGCGACGCCACAACCGGGGACGACCGTGACGCCGGCTTCAGTCGCCGGAGCATCGAGGTCCCACTGTGGATCGGTGTAGGTGAGACTGACTACATCGGTTTCGGCCACCACACAGCTTTCAAGCGCCGGCACGCTCAGCTCGTAGGGAAGGGCATCCACAGCGACATCGGCGTTGTGTTCGGTGAGAAAATCCACAAGGGCCGTCTGGTCGCTCGCGTCGAGTTCGACCGCATCGACATCCGAATCGAATCGGTCGCGGATGGCGTGGAGGTGCTCCGTAACGACATCGGTGACGGTGACGGTTTCGACGGCATCCCGGTTGGCCATATCGTAGGTAATCGCCTGTCCCATTCGACCACCACCGAGGACGACAGCATCGATCGACTCCATGACCACGAACTATCGATCCGTCTCATATAGCTCCCAGTGAACCGATGGTCAGATAGGCGACAGTGGAAGACTCTGATCTCAATAAAAAGCGACTTCATCCAGCTCAAAGCTGTTTGTTCCACTCGTCGGTCGCGAACTTACTGGCGGCCAGTTCCTCGGCCGCCTCGAGTTCGGCATCGTCGTAGGATCCCATCTCGCCGCCATAAACGTCCTGGAAGTGCTCGATCAGCCGATCGATAACGGCCGAACGGGAGTCGTCGTTATGATCACGCATGACCGCCACGCGCTTTTCGGCGGACTTGACCGCCTTATCCGAGACTTTCTCCTGGCCGATCCGGAGGACTCGGAGCATCTCAGGGATATCCAGATCGTAACTCATCGTGACGTGATGTAACACGGCGTTCGACTGGCGGAGCTGGGCGGCCCCGCCGATCTTCCCGTCGGGATGGGTGATATCGTTGAGCGGTTCATGTTCGACGGCCAGGCCGATGTCGTTGAGCGCGTCGATCGTCCATCGATTGAGTTCCTCGTAGCCCGCCTCGATTTCCTCTGGGACATCCTCACGGGGGAGATACATCGAGTATGTGATGACCGTCCCCGGTTCGACGAACATCGCACCGCCACCGGTAATGCGACGAACGACATCGATGTCGTTGGCTTCGACATAGTCGACAGCAACTTCGTCGGCATAAGCCTGGAACCGGCCGAGCGGTACGGCCGGTTTGTGCCGATACCAGAACCGAAGCGTCGGCCGAATCGTACCATCGTTCATCCGGTCGGTCAACACCTCATCGAGGGCGTGGTGCATCGGTTCGGCGAATTCACCCTCGTTGATGATCCGCCAGCTCATTGGGCGACCACCTCGCGAATCACCGCTGCCAGATCGCTCGCTTCGAACCCGATCAGTTGCGCGTCGACCGCCTGTATCGCCTCGACGAGCGTCGCCTCGGAGACATCCGCTGGTTGTCCTTCGATGGCGTCCTCCAGGTCAGTTCTAGCCTCGGGCGGTTCTAGGAAGAAATCGCCCGTAATCGTCACGTTCTGGATGGTGTCATTCACATCCGCCGTGACCCGAACGAGTTTGCCATCCGGGACCTTTCGCGATGCCGTCTCTGTCATATGGGTGTATTGACTCCCGACTGACTTCCGTCCAGCGGTCGCGGCGATCAAAGGGCTAAATGCCCGGATTGAGCGACACATCCAACAACGAGAGAAGAAATATCCATCAGTAGGCATATTTCGCGCGGAAGTCTGGGATGAATCGAGATGGACGGCTCGCGGTGTTTTCGGATCGCCCTTTCGACGATCCTGATCGGAGTAACACTGGGCGTATTCGCTGACGCCAATGAACTCATGGTCATACTCGTTATCATCGGGATGGCCGGATTCTTCGGCTGTAACTACCGCTACCGATAATCGACGCCAAGCGACCGAACGGAGAGCTTTAGCTTGTGCGGTGCAGGGCACTAAGCCCCCTCCCTCAACGGAGCGACCGAAG
>JBDGPX010000107.1:0-3218 GCA_042219475.1 Halobacteriales archaeon | reverse complement strand
TCCCGCCGAGTCTCATCGATCGGATGATCATCAAACGCGAGGACTTCCGCCGGGCCCTCGGCGAAGTCGAACCCTCGGCGATGCGGGAGGTTCTCGTCGAACTACCCAAGGTCACCTGGGAAGACGTCGGCGGCTTGGAGAACGCCAAACGCGGGATCCAAGAGGCCGTCGAGTGGCCGTTGCGAACACCGGAACGCTTCGAACGGATGGGAATCGATCCGCCATCGGGCGTCCTGCTGTACGGGCCGCCCGGCACCGGCAAGACCCTCATGGCGAAGGCCGTCGCCAACGAGACCAACGCCAACTTCATCTCGGTGCGTGGCCCCCAGCTACTCAGCAAGTGGGTCGGCGAGTCCGAGAAGGCGATCCGCCAGACGTTCCGGAAGGCCCGCCAGGTCTCGCCGTGTGTGATCTTCTTCGATGAACTCGATGCCCTGGCACCCTCGCGGGGTCAAGACATGGGCAACAACGTCTCCGAACGGGTGGTCAATCAGTTGTTAACCGAACTCGACGGGCTCGAGGAGATGGAGGAAGTGATGGTTATCGGCGCGACCAACCGACCGGATATGATCGATCCAGCATTGATCCGCTCGGGACGGTTCGACCGGCTGGTAATGGTGGAAGCACCCGAACTCGAGGGGCGAGAAGAGATCCTCAAGATCCATACCGGCGACACGCCGCTGGCGGCCGACGTCAGTCTGCGGGAGATCGCAGAGATCACCGATGGATACGTCGGATCGGATCTGCGCTCGATCGCTCGCGAGGCTGCGATCGAGGCGCTCCGGGACGATCCGGAGGCCGCCGATGTCGAGATGCGTCACTTCCGGGCGGCCATGGAGTCGGTCCGACCGACGATCACCGACGATCTGCTGGATTACTTCGAGCAGATGGAAGAGGAATTCAAGGGTGGCTCCCGCGGCCCCGAACGCCGCCGGAGCAGCCGGATCGGCTTCCAGTAAGCCACCGCACTACGACGCTGGGTTCCGTTTCCGTTTCGATCGATGGCGGCACTGTATTGTGGAGTTCTTCGAGGAATACAGTTAACAGTGGCCCGGCAGAGATGTGGCCATGAGCTACGAAACGATCGGCGCCTCGCCCGTCGAGTGGGCCGGCCACACCGCGCCGGAAGTTATCGAACGAGCCGAGCGAGATGGGTCAGTACTGATCGTCCCAGTCGGAAGCCTCGAACAACATGGCGATCATCTCCCGACCGTCACGGATACCCTCCTGGTGTCAGCGGTCGCCCAGGAAGGGGCCGAACGCGCCCATGAACAGGACGTCCCCGTGCTGGTGACACCGACGGTCTGGACCGGCCAGTCACGCCATCACCTGCCGTTCGGGGGGACGGCGTCACTCGACGTCGAGACGTTGCTTGATGTCCTCGGGGGGATCGCCGAAACAACCCTCCAGAACGGCTTCGATGCGCTCGTCTTCGTCAACGGTCACGGCGGGAACGTCGCCCTCATTCAGAACGCTGTCCAAGAGATCGGCTTCGCGGCCGAAGACGCCGAAATCTCGGGGTTGACGTATTTCCATCTCGCCGGGGATTTCATCGACGAGATCCGGGAGAGCGATCTCGGTGGGATCGCCCACGGCGGGGAGTTCGAGACGTCACTGATGTTGTATCTCCGACCGGATCTCGTCGATGAGGAGAGGATCGCCGGGACGACGCACTCAAAGACATACAAAGGCGAAAGCAAGGACCTCTTCGACTCGGGATACCACTCGGTCCATCAGCCCTTCGATGTCTACACCGAGACCGGCGCCGTCGGCCAACCCGACTTGGCTACCGAATCGAAGGGCGAGGAACTGTTCGACCGGTTGGGTGATGCGTTCCGGGAGCTCCTCACGGACGTCCACGGGAACACTCGGTAAGATCGACAATCCCCATCGTCAGACGACAATGCGTGATGACAGCGGTCAGCTAGTAGATGAGTTCGTCGTCGTTTTCGATCATGTAGACGGTCCGGGCGGCGATGTTGACGGCGTGGTCGCCGACGCGTTCGAGGTCTCGGATCGTCAACAGGAGGCGGGAGACATCGTCCAACAGCGATTCGATCCGCTCCTCGCTGGCGTCGTCTTCGAGTTCAGTTTCGATCAGATCCCGGACCACTACCTCACTGGCCCGTTCACAGAAGGCGTCGATCTCGTTGTCGCGTTCGGCGATCTCGTAACACGCGTCGGTATGTTCATCGGCATAGGCCTCCATCGCGTCCTCAACCATCTCGATGGTCATATCGCCGAGTTCCTGGATATCGACATCGGGGAAGAGATCCCGATCGGCCTCTAAGGTATACTCCCCGAGGTTCGTCGCGAGATCGGCGATGCGTTCGAGATCGGTGATGATCTTAAACGACGCCGCGATGAAGCGGAGATCCCCCGCGACCGGCTGTTGGAGGGCCAGCAGATCGATGCAATCCCCCTCGAGTTCGAGATAGAGTTCGTTGATTTCGTCGTCCCGTTCGATGACCTCCCAGGCGAGGTCATCGTCCTTCTGTTCGAGCGCGTCCAATCCCATCCGGAGGCGCTCGAGGACGACCTCGCTCATATAGAGGACATCCTCACGGAGTTCGACGAGTCGGTCCTGATAGCTCTGCCGAGGCATACCACATGATTCGCGCCTCGGACATTTGACTTTTTGCCACAAAACCCGGTCAATTCGGCGAAATACACTCACTCATTACCGCTGGCCACTGCTCGGTGAGGAAGTGGGTACTCGCCGAGGCGATACTTCGAGCCGATGACAGTCAGTCCGATAGCCGCCTCGGCCATGTATTCACGTTCATGGGGAGGTCATGACGGGTGTTTGTTCCGTCGTGATACCCTTCTCTGTAGCAGTCTCGGTTATCATCTCGATCGTCTCACGACTGGCCTGTTCGAGAGCCGTCTCAAGCCCCTCGAATGCGTAGACGTACCCGTCGCTCGGGTAGGGGCCGTAGGCCTCGACGTCGACGGCATCAAGCGATCGATACCGGCACTCATGTCGGTCAGGAGGAGCAACCGGTCGCACATTACAGCGGTAGCGAGGCGAAAGCTCACCCGTTTACGGGTGTGGATGAAGCCGACACTTCGGAATCACTCCACGCTCGTAGCCACGGCACACACTGTCGCTTGTTATCGCCAACCTGCCAGCGTGTGCCGACGCCGGGATTCACCGGTCCATCCGGCGCCCATCCCCACGGCGTCCTCAGCTCCATCGCTTCACAGTGCCTTCAGCC
>JBDGPX010000001.1:0-3255 GCA_042219475.1 Halobacteriales archaeon | reverse complement strand
TTGGTCTCGGTGGCCTCCCATCGGACGACCGAGGCCCACTGGTTGAGTCGGAGGGGGAGGTCGCGGTGGCTCCGGACCCACTGGCTCATGAACGGCGCGATGATGCTCTCGGAGGTCGGCCGGACGGCGAGTCGCTCCTCGAGCTCCTCGTAGCCGCCGTGGGTGACCCACGCGACCTCGGGGTCGAAGCCCTCGACGATGTCCTTCTCGCGTTCGAGGTAACTCTCCGGGATGAACAGTGGGAAGTAGGCGTTGTCGACGCCGGTGTCCTTGAACCAGCCGTCGAGGTACTCCTGGATGCGCTCCCAGAGCGCATAGCCCCGGGGTCGGGTGATGATGAACCCGCCCATCGGCGCGTAATCGGCGAGGCCGGCCTTCTGGACGACCTCGGCGTACCACTCGCCGGGGTTGTGCGCCTTCGACTCCGTGATCCCGAGTTCCTGCTCGCCGCTCATTACTCGATAGTCGCGGAGTTGAGGGCTTAAATCCCCTGAAGCGTGTAGGGATCGATGGTCGACCGAACGATCGTCGATTTTCTGCGCATCGTTCGTTCAAACCACGTCACGGAAATCGAGCAGTAGCGCTCTGGCCACCGACGAAATCCCCCACCAGACGTTTCACGAAACAGCCAGCCCTATTCCCGATCAGGAGGAATCGCGAGTTGATAGCGTCCGCGTTGTTCCCCCTCAGAATCAGAATGACACGCCGGTCGTCAGATCGTACTCGAGCAATTCATCGCCGTCGACATCGAATCGGAACGTCCCCCGGAACCGCTTGCCGTCGAGGAGCAAGGGCAGCCAGTAACGGTCGTCCTCCCACATCTCGTCGTAGGGGATCGAATCGATAGCGAACCACGAAGGATCGGCCTCGGATGTCTCCCGGGGTGACCCGGTGAACGACTCCGTCCGGTAGACGTGGACGAACATGAACGGCTCGTCCCCGAAGACAAAGTGAAGCTCGCCGTACTTCTCAACGTCGTCGACAGTCAGTTTGACCTCCTCGTTGACCTCGCGTTTGATCGCCTCCCGCGGCGTTTCGCCGTCCTCGAGCTTGCCGCCGGGGCCATTGTAGTACCCGGCACCAACGCCGCGTTTCTTCCAGATAAGCAGTACCTCCTGGTCGGCCGGATCCACAGGGAAACAGAGCGTCGCTTCCTGCATGGTTAGTCGTGGCGTGGCCGCTGGGACAGGGAGGGTTTAACCATCGATCCTCAGCGAAGCGAGGCGACCAACTCGCCGATGCGATCGTTGTCGGCGTCGACGGCGCCGCCGTGGAAACAGAGGACCTGCTCGATATCCAACTCGGCGAGGCCGGCCGCCGAATCGAGGGCGTCGTCCATCTCGAGGGTATACTCCTCGCTGGGACCGGCGATCCCGTCATCGTCGGCAGTCAATGCATCGCCCGCGATCAATAGACTCTCATCGGGGAAATACAGCGAGACGTGCCCGGGAGCGTGGCCGGGCGTGTAGATCACTTCCATCGGCCCGGCGACCGTCCGGAAAGTAACGCCGCCGACCACGTCGACATCGACATCCGCCGGCGGATATCGCTGGCCCTCCGGTGACTTGATCGGGTGTTTGCGGCCGTCGACGTACGGGCTACAGATCTCATGGGCGTAGACGATCGCGTCGGTTCGCTCGACGACCGCCTGGAGCGCCCCGGCATGATCACCGTCCTGGTGAGTGAGCAGTACCGATCGGACGTCGGTCCACTCGAAACCCACATCCTCGAGGCCTGCGGCGATCTGATCGGTCGCGCCGGGATAGCCGACATCGAGCAACATGACTCCCTTCGGCGTTTCGACGGCCGCCGGATGGATCGTGTTCTCAACGCCATCCTGTTCGATCGTCTGAGACAGTACATGGACGCCAGCGGTGAGTGCCATAGTCGACACTCAACGCACAGCGGATTAACTCTACGCACAATAACACACTGGCAGAATGGAGCGACCAGTTTACTCGACGGCAAACGGGCTGGTGCCCTCGGTCCAGTCCCAGCCCGGCAACCGGGTCTGAAAGCCTGCCGCCAGCGCCGCATCGAGGTCGTCGGCCCCGGCTGTCCCCTCCGGATGGGTGATCACATCCGCGTAGTGAAAGGTCGCCTCGCCGAGCAATCGTAGGGGTTGTTCCCCGGCGATGAGTCCCGCCAACTCCCGGCCGAGCAATTCATCGACCACGAACCCTGGATAATCACCCTCGACATCGAGTTCCCGGAGGAGCCGGATGAGCGCGGCGACGTTGACGGCCCGGTCGCCGTCGGCGAACACCGTATCGACCGCCGTCCGGAACTGTGCGTCGGTGACGGTATCGACGTCCGTATCGAACGCGTCGCCGAGATCGGCCCGGACCGTATTGATCAACGCGACGATGTCATCGGTTCGATCGTGGACCCACGCGTGTTCGGCTTCAACGGTCGCAGGGGTAAGACGCATGCCGGACCCAGCAGGCCGGGGAATACCAGCTTTGCGAAGGCTTTTATAAGACGACGCTATAGGGGCGAATAAGCGGGTTTTACCGAGCTGTCCCGCAGCAAAGCGACGCCACCGGCGTCCCGTACCACTGGACAGGTTTCCAGCGGACATCAACCATCCAGCGATTCGAACTGATCGACGATGTTGATTGTAGTCCCCTCCCAGTCCGTTCGCCACCGCGGCACGATGACTCGGGAGCGATGGGGACGCTTGCAACCGGGAGGGCGGGGACAGCAGCTATGTAACCGTTCAGGCTCACCATGAGTGCAGTAGAGCAACAACTCGAGGAAATTCACGAAACGATCGTCGATGAACTACCGCCAGACATCTCGGTGTCGGCAGTCAAATACGAGGGACCGGAACTGGTCATCTACACCCGGGATCCGAAGAAATTCGCCCAGAAAGGCGATCTGATCCGACGGCTGGCGAGCAAACTCCGCAAGCGGATCACGGTCCGGCCGGATCCGAACGTGCTCTCGCAACCCCGATCGGCCGACGAGAAGATCCGAGAGATCATTCCGGATGAGGCCGGCGTTACCGATCTCGATTTCCATCAGGACACCGGCGAAGTCGTCATCGAGGCCGAGAAACCGGGCATGGTGATCGGCCGCCATGGCTCGACGCTTCGGGACATCACCAAGGAGGTCGGCTGGACGCCGGAGGTCGTCCGGACGCCGCCGATCGAATCCTCGACGGTCAGTAATGTCCGGAACTTCCTGAAGCAGGAACGGGAGGACCGCCGCCAGATCCCCGAACGGGTCGGCCGGCAGATCCACCGCGAGGAG
>JBDGPX010000120.1:0-3338 GCA_042219475.1 Halobacteriales archaeon | reverse complement strand
ACTGCGCTCCCTGTGGGTCTTTCCGACGTAACAAAGCGCGTCGCGGAACGAGGAAACCCCGCCCTCAGCGAGCGCGTCAGCGCGAGCAGGGCGGGGTAGTTCACTCGCCGTCCGCTGAACCGCCTTGGGTTATTAGTCGCCGCCTGCTGAACCGCCGATATGCGATTTGATCGTCATTCGACGGAGTCGATCGGGGGGGTCGTCGTCTTTCTCACCGTCGGACTCGGATTGACATTGCTGTTTTTCGGGGTCGATTGGTTCTGGGTCGTCTTCGTGCTCGGCTTTGCTGTCGTCCTCCCATTGGTTGGAGTCTTGACGAGTGCCGATGAGGAGGCAGAATCCGAGACGGAAAAGACGGCCGATCCCCTGGAGACACTCCGTGACCGATACGCTCGCGGCGAGATCGACGAGGCGGGGTTCGAGCGCCGGCTTGATCGATTACTCGAGACTGAATCGCCCGAAGATTTCAGCGAACGACTCGCTGATGATGAGCGTCTGGGTCACGAGCGGGACCGCGAGTCGGCAACCGAACGGTCCTGAACCGCACGATGGATAAAAAGCGTGCGTTTCGGGTGGCCTACAACGGTCGGCCGTTCCACGGCTTTCAGCGTCAGCCGGATGTCCCGACCGTGGAGGATGCCTTGTTCGATGCGTTGCGGGCGCTCGACTGTCTTGAAACGGCAGCTGATAGCCCGACCGGCTATGCGGCCGCGGGTCGCACCGACGCGGGTGTCTCGGCGGTCGCCCAGACCGTCGCCTTCGAGACGCCTGCGTGGTTGACGCCGACAGCGTTAAACAGCGAACTCCCCGACGCGGTGCGGGCCTGGGCAGCTGCCGACGTCGCCGACGATTTCCACGCGACCCACGACGCCGTTCGTCGGGAGTACACCTACCACTGCCACGCCCCCACCGCGGACATCGATCGGGCCCGCAAGGCGATCGATCGACTCGCGGGCGAACACGACTTTCACAACCTGACGAGCGATCCGTCAGGCACGGTTCGTGATGTCACCGCGACCGTCGATCCGGATGGCGAATTTCTCATCGTGACGGTCGCTGCTGGCGGATTTCCCCGGTCGTTCGTTCGCCGATTCGTCTCGCTGGTGCGTTCGATCGCCGTGGGAGCCACACCGCTTGACCGGATCGATCGGGTGCTCTTAGCCGAACCGCTCCCCGGTCCCCAGGGTGTTCCGGCGGCTCCCGCGTATCCGCTCGTCCTGACCACTGTTGAGTATCCACGAATCGAGTTTCAGCGGGACGACGACGCACTCGCGGATGCTCGCGATCGGTTCGAAGACCGACGGCTCGAACACCGGACTCGAGATCGGGTATTCACGACGATGCTCGATCGATTCTAGTCCCAATCATCCGGCCTCGAACCCGCGGTCGACGGGCGCCGTCACGCTTAGTTCCGTCGTCCCACGGTTCCACCGTGTCATCGGGAAGGAATCGACCGTCACGTCACGCGCACCGGCGTCCCGGAGACACTCGGCGACCAGCTCGGCCGCGCGCTGCTCGCCCGGATGGCCGCCCATCCGGTTGCTGATCTCGATCAGTTCGGTCAGGAATTCCCACCCACGATCGGCACTCCAGGCGGCCCCGAGTGTCGCTCGTTCGTCGTCGCTCAGACGTGTCTGCATCTCCGAGGTCATATCGGTCCGGTGATCGGCCGCCGGCAAAGCCGGTGTGAAAGGGGCAAGGCTTACGTCCGGAGTCCAGTAAGGCGGGGCCATGAGTGCGGTGCCGGAACGAGGCGAGATCGATGAGGAATACAAGTGGGATCTGAGTAGCATCTATGCCAGTGATGACGACTGGGAGGCCGCCTACGAGGCGGTCGTCGAACAGATCGAGACACTTCGTCGTTATGAGACCGATGCGTTCGACGATGGCGAGACACTCCTCGCGGTCCTCGAACACCGTGATGTACTGATGCGGGAGGTTTCGAAGGTCACCGCGTACGCCCGGATGCGTTCACACGAAGACACCCGCGATCAGGATTATCAGGCGATGAGTGCGCGCGCACAGTCACTCGCCTCCGAGGCGTCGAGCGCTGCGAGCTTCATCGAGCCGGCGATCCAGGCGTTGTCCCGTGAAACGCTCGAAACGATGATCGAATCGACTGACGGTCTCGGAATATACGAGCATCACCTCGACGACATCATTCGAATGAAAGCCCATACCCGCTCGGCCGAGGTCGAATCGGTCCTCTCGGAGCTGGGGGAGGTCCTCTCCTCGCCGGGGGAGATTTACAGCATGCTGACCGATGCGGATCTGAGCTTCCCGACCGTTGACGATCCGGATGGCGAACCCGTCGAGATCACCCAGTCGAATTTCACGACGTTGCTCAAACGACCTGACCGTGACTTCCGTCAGCGGGTTCATGAGACCTTCTATGAGGAATTCGGCGATCTCCGGAACACGATCGGGACCTCGCTCCGCAACAGCGTCAAGGCCGATGTCAAAACCGCCCAGGTCCGACACTACGAGACGGCCCGCGAGGCGGCGATGGATGGACCGAATATCCCCGTCGAAGTGTACGATACGCTGGTCGAGACCGTTCGCGGGAACCTCGGTCCGCTCCACCGACACGCCGAGTTGAAACGGCGGAGCCTGGACGTCGATGCCCTCCGAATGTGGGACCTGTATATGCCGATGACCGAACGTGAAGCCCCCGATCTCGACTACGAACAGGCCCGCGAGTACGTCGTCGAGGCGCTTGCCCCGCTGGGATCCGAGTACCGGTCACGGGTTGCCGATGGCCTCGATTCGCGATGGGTCGATGTCTACGAGAACCGCGGCAAACGATCCGGGGCGTACAGCGGTGGCACCTACGACACCCAGCCGTTCATCCTGATGAACTACCAGGACGATATCGCCTCGATGTACACCCTTGCCCACGAATTGGGCCACTCGATGCACTCGGAGTTTACGAGCGACGCCCAGCCGTACGTCTACTCCGACTACGAGATCTTCGTCGCGGAAGTCGCCTCGATGGTCAATGAGACGCTACTCACGAATCATCTCCTCGACACCGTCGAGGATGATCGGTTCCGACGACACGTCCTCAACGAGTACTTAGAGCGGATCCGATCGACGTTGTATCGCCAGACGATGTTCGCCGACTTCGAACACGAAATCCACACGATCAGCGAAGCCGACGACGCGCTGACGCCCGACCGACTGGACGACCTCTATGGCGATCGCAAGGCCGAATTCTACGAGCCGGCCGTCATGGACGAGTACATCCATCGGGAATGGATGCGGGTGCCTCATTTCTACTACAACTACTATGTCTACCAGTACAGCACCGGGATCAGCGCCGCGATCGCGCTTGTCGA
>JBDGPX010000091.1:0-3359 GCA_042219475.1 Halobacteriales archaeon | reverse complement strand
ACATCACGGGGGCAGACGGTATTTCGAAGACGCGAACACTGACGACTGCCATCCAACTCGAAGCCCGTCAGGGACAGTATGAGACTGCGATGGTGCTCGGGGTGATCCTCGTCGTGCTCGTGTTGGCGGTCAACGCTGTCGTTGTCCGTCTCGGTGATCAGGAGGTGCACCGCTAATGCTCCGTGCGACCGATGTGTCTATGGCCTATGGAGGTGAACGGATATTCCGAGACCTCTCTATTGCTATCGATCCTGGCGAGATCGTCGCCGTTATTGGGCCATCGGGTGTCGGTAAAACGACGCTACTCCGGATCCTTGCCTGTTCTCTCAAGCCAGACGATGGAGCGGTCACGTTCGGCGGGACGGATGTATGGGCCGTTGATGAATCTGAACGCCTCTCGTTGCGGCGACGCATTGGGATGGTATTTCAGGAAGCGAGCCTCTTCGACGCTTCCGTTGCTCGTAACGCCGAATACGGGCTCCGCGTTCGCAGATCGTGGTCCGACCGGTTCCGTGATGAATTCTACTCGATTATTGGTTCGAACGATACCGCTGACGCCGTGCATGAGGCCCTGGATATCGTTGGATTGACCGATAAGATGAACCAACAGGCAGACTCGCTCTCGGGTGGAGAGGCCCAACGGGTGTCATTCGCTCGTGCGTTAGCCTATGATCCCGATATTCTGTTGCTTGATGAGCCGACATCGGACCTGGATCCGCGAAATACGGCCGTTATTGAAGAGGCGATCGGGCAAGCACGAAAGCGGGGCATCGGTGTTGTCGTGGCGACTCACGACATGCATCAGGCTGAGCGGATCGCAGATCGTGTTGCGGTGCTGCTCGACAACAGCATTACGGAGATCGCTCCAACGGATGTCATCTTTGATGACCCATCGGATGAACGCACCCAGAAATTTATCTCTGGAGAGTTGGTATACTGACCACGGCGTGGCTCCTTTCACCTCAGCTTACAGCTTACTGAATTGAAATAGCATAGTGATGACGCTCAAGAAGGACTTCGAACCTCACCTCTCCGACGGTGACACAACAGTAACGGGCCGCGATATCGAGATGCTTCGTGCAATCGATCAGTGTGGCTCGATGCACAAAGCGGCAAACGAATTGGGACGGTCATATCCCCATCTCCAGCGACGGGTGGTCGAGTTAGAGGACGCTATCGGACAGTTGACGAGGCGAGATCGCGGTGGGAAAGGCGGGGGTGGGACACAGTTGACGACCGAAGCCCTCGAACTCATCCGGGAGTTCGAACGGTTGCGTGTCGAACTCACGGGTGTTACGACCGTTCCTGAAACCGTCATGAGAGGGACGGTTGCAGAACGGTATGGCGAATTAGCGACTATCAAAACGGCTGCCGGCGACATCACCGCTCGGGTCCCGACGATGGCAGATGAAGTCGAGATTGCGGTGCGAGCGGACGCTGTCGTTCTGATGAATCCACAATCACCGCCACACATCCATACCAGTCTTCGAAATCAAATTTCGGGGGTCGTGAGTAGGGTCGTCATTGACGATGCAATTGCCATCGTGACCGTCGAGATAGCGGATGATGTAACGATACAGTCGATGGTTACGGAGGAAAGCGTTGACCATCTTGACCTTGAGGAAGGAATGGAAGTGATCGCTGCATTCAAAACGACCGCGGCAAGAGCCACAGCGACGGAATTCTGAGCGTTTGATTTTTGCAAGAAGACATCAAACCAGTCGTGGACAGTTTGTCCGGGAAAACCGAACAGGCTCGGTCTCAACTGATCAGTTGCCCTGTAATTTGCGTATCCGGATCCGACAGTCAGCAAGGCCAGATACAGATACCGCCGTTTCATCCGTTCGGATACTCGTAACGACGGGAGAATGATTGTCCGGTGGGCCTTTGAAGGAACTTGGTCTCATTGGCTATCTCTGGTACCATTGGATTCGGCAAACGTCGCCCACGACCACCAGGCCTCAGAGAGCGGACTCCCCTCCCCCACTCCTTACCCTCCCCTCAGGCTTTACACGCCCGCTGTCCCGATCTACTGTATCCCTCCCTTGAATCCTGAGATACATCCCAATCGGGGATCAGTCCAGCGATCGTGTGAGCCCAACCGTCGATTCCTCCACACCTGGTATTAATATTTTTCTAATACATCTCTGAAATTCACATCCTCACAACAAATGGTGCAGTAGGGCAGGTTCTTCCCGCTCGTGGAGCGTCGGTTGGGTGCGTATGGTGGTTGAACGAGCGCTTGACGAACGCCACGTTGAGGGTTCGTTCGACGAAGAACCACCGAACCCATCCGATTGGCGGATGCCTGATGCTTTTCGCCACCGAATCACTACAACTCGGTATGTGCGGTCGGACTTCGCTCTTCGTCGATCGAGCTGACCTCGAAGACCGATTCGACGCCCGCGTCGTCGCCGATGGTGGCTATCGCCCCCGGTTCAATATCGCACCGGGCGAGCCGCTGGAGATCATCACGAACGACACACCGGACGAAATCGATCGGTACACATGGGGACTGGTCCCCCACTGGGCTGACGAGCCGGGGGAGGCGTTCGTGAATGCCCGCTCGGAAACCGCCCACGAAAAGCCGGCGTTTCAGGACGCTTGGGCGTCCCGTCCCTGTCTGATTCTCTCTTCCGGGTTCTACGAGTGGCGCCAGCGTAACGGCGGGGCAAAACAGCCCTACCGGATCTACCGCGAAGACGATGTCGCCTTCGCGATGGCCGGGCTCTGGGCGGAATGGGAGGGCGAGAACGACGAGTCGTTCCGGACCGTGACGATCCTCACGACCGAACCAAATCAGATCGTCAAGCCGATCCATGACCGCATGCCGGTGATCCTCCCACGCGACGAAGAACGGACGTGGCTAACGGCCGATGCTGCTGAACGTTACGAACTCTGTCGCCCGTATCCTGGGGACGATCTCGATGCCTATCCCATCTCGACGATGGTCAATGATCCGGACAACGACGATGCCCGCGTGATCGAACCCGCCGAAACCGCTCAATCGGATCTCGATTCATTCGTGTGATTCTGCGGCTAGAATAAAAGATGCCGACGGCGATTATTGGTACTGTTTCCATGATTCGATACGTTGGCTCGTGATCGGGGAGAAGTATCGAGCGGTGTGACTGTCGTTGGCACCTTCAGCGACTCCTCAGCGATCCCTGCCGGGTTTGGAGTACGTGCCATCTACCGAACAGCAGACGCAACATTTCATCCTCGACCGAGGCCACAAACCGATGAAGGACAGGTAGGATATCAGGTGTTGGTGACGTGGCTTTAATCATGGAATTCTTCGTACTAGGTGCTGTCTGCACTGTTGGTGGAAACTGAGATATTCTCTGCCGTCCTCTGGA
>JBDGPX010000022.1:0-3436 GCA_042219475.1 Halobacteriales archaeon | reverse complement strand
CGGCGGATATCCGTGGCTCGGGGTATGGCCTGCTTCGAACCATCTTCACTGGCGTCGCTTCTTCAGCGGCCGTCGTCGTCGGCTTCCTGGCCGATGCCGATCGGTTCGACACGGCCTTTCTTCTCTTGGCCGGACTGGCGGTACTTGCGACCGGCTGTTTCTTCCTGTTGCCTGATGATGGACCCTAAAAGCGGTTGTCGCCAGTTTCGCCGCAACGATACCCATCAAGACCGCTGCCGGCGGAGGTCCGGGTATGGAATTCGGCTATGCGCTCTTGACGGCCCAACGACCGCCGTCCTCCGATCGGGACTACGCGACGGTCTACGACGAGTCGATCCGGCTCGCGAAATTGGTCGAGGAACACGGCTTCGACGCTGTCTGGACCTCCGAACACCATTTCTTCGATGACGGCTACTCACCATCGGTGTTCCCGCTGTCGGGGGCGATCGCTCAGGCGACCGAAACGATCACGATCGGCACTGGAATCGCCCTCGCACCGCTTTATCATCCGGTCCGGCTCGCCGAGGATGCCGCGACGGTGGATCTCATTTCCGGCGGTCGGTTTCGGCTCGGCCTTGCGAACGGCTACATGGATCGGGAGTTCGAGGTGTTCGATTCACCAAAATCTGAACGCGCTACCCGGGTCGTCGAGGCCATCGAACTCTGTCGGCGGGCCTGGCAACCCGGCACGTTCTCCTTTGACGGCGATCTCTACCAGTTCGAGGATCTACGAGTCGAACCCACACCCGCCCAGGAAGGTGGTCCACCGATTTGGCTTGGCGGGACTTCTCAAGCGGCCGTCGAGCGGGCGGTTCGTCGGGCCGATGGCCATATCGGGATCGTCTACTACGATGAGGCGATGTCCTATGGCGGCTCCTTCGTCGAGGTCCGGGACAACGTCGAGCGAATGGATGGCCGGGTCGACGAGGACTTCACGTATGCGTTGATGCAGTACACCCACGTCCATGAGGATCGCGAGCAGGCTTGGGCGCAACTGCGACCCTCACTGGTGTACTCGCGCCGCAAGTACGCCGAACACGCGGCCGACCGGGACGCTTCCGAGTGGGACCTCGACACCATGAGCGACGACCGACTTGAGCAGCTCCGGGCCGGGGCGCTCGTGGGGAATCCGACCGATATCATCGAACAGCTCCGTGAGTACGAGGAGACCATTCCCGGTGAGTTACACGTCCTCACCCGGATGTGGCACCCGCTGCTTTCGTTTGAGGCACACGCCGAAGCGATTCGGTTGTTCGGCGAGGAAATCATCCCCGAATTCCGGTAACGGTCACTCGACGGCCGTTCCGACTGGGCCGAACTCCCGGTCGGTGGCCATCGGTCGCAGTCGTCGCTCATCACACCGCTCGCTCGGTGGCTTGGGATATAGTCCCGTATTCTGGTGAGGCACTCGACGACACAATGACCGGCTAAACCGACCAACCGCCGTCGACCGGCAACACCTGAGCCGTAATGAACCGGGCAGCGTCGCTACAGAGGAACGCCACCGCCTGGGCAATGTCCTCGGGATCGCCGATGTACGGCAACAACGTCCGGTCGGTCGCGCTGACGAGCCGGGCCTGATCGCCTAGTTCTTCGGCGCTTTTCTCTTCGAGATCCTCCTTTTCGAGATCCGGGCGGATGATCCCGGGGGCGACGGCGTTGACACGCACGCCGTGTTCGGAGTAATCGCCTGCGAGCTGACGGGTCATGCTGATGAGGGCGCCCTTCGCCGAAGCGTAATCGGCCGACTGCTGATACGGGACCAGGGCACCGACTGACGTCATATTGACGACCCGGCCGTCGCCGTTTTCGGCCATCGTCGGGAGCGTCCGTCGACAGAGATGATAGGCCCCTTCGACGTGAATACTGTACATCTCCCGCCACATCTCTAAATCGACTTCCTCGATGGTGCCACGGCTACCGATGCCGGCGTTGTTGACGACGATCGACGGATCACCATATGTCCGAGCGGTCTCGACGAGTTCCTCAACGGCGTCGGAATCGGAGACGTCGCCGACGACGAACGCGCCCTCATCGACGAGATCGTTGAAATGCGGACCGCCGTCGTGGGGCTCGGCATCGATGTCGAGCCCGATGACGGTCGCCCCTCGATCCGAGAACAGTGAGGCGGTCGCCCGGCCGATCCCGGCACCGGCGCCGGTCACGATCGCGATATGATCGTCGAGTGCCAATCGCATACCTTCTCCCCGACTGGCGTCGGGATAAACGCCCCGATGCCCGTTTTACCCCTGTCACGTCGGCGTGAGCGCGGCCCGTGGATTGTCGATCATAAGCCCCTGGATCTCGGCGTCATCGAACCCGCGGCGTTCGAGCAACGGCACGATATCCCGGAGGAGATAATCGTAGCCGGTGCCGCCATATTGGGTCAGATGGACCTTATGACAGATATCCATCGAGGCCAGCAGCTGGTCGCCGTATCCCACGTCAGCTAGCCGGCGGAGTTCGTGGACCCGGTCCTCGTCCAACGGGAACGACAAGTCCTGTTCGGCGACGTAGCCGCTCCGGCCGAACAAGTCGAATTCGAGATACACACCGCGATCGGCGAGCGAGTGGTAGTATTCGCTGGCGCCATCGAGCCGGAGCGATGCGTCGAGATGGCCCAGGATGACGTTGTCTACATTTCCACCGGCGTCCTCGATCACGTCGAGAACGTCGTGGCCTTCCTGGGTGAATACCGGTGGATGGATCGTGATCGGCAGGCCAGTTTCGGCTTGGGTCATCGCGGCCGCCCGGAACGACTTCCGTTCGTTGTCGTTTTCGAGAAAGCCCTCGGTGGCGCCGATCTCACCAATAATGCCCGCCTGAACGGTCGTCGAACCGATTCCCGTCTCGATTTCGGCGACGATCTGATCGGCGAGCTCCCTGGCACTCCATTCATCCATCTCCGGGGGGTGCGTCGGGGCGATGTACTGGCCCGTGCCGAGGATGACGTTGAGGCCCGTCTCGTAGGCGATCTCGCGAACCCCCTCCGGATCCCGGCCGACCGACGGCGACATCGGAGTTACGTCGACGATCGTTTCGCCCCCATGATTCCGGAACCGATTGGCCTCGGCGATGGCCGTTTCGATGTCGTCGAGCCGCCAGCGATCCCGACATCGCCAGTCCCACTGGCGACCGTACTGCATCCACCAGAGATTATCGAGCGAGACGTCCTCCTTGAGTTTGCGTCGGGCCCGGACTGTCTTGCCGTAGCGCTCCTCGTCGACGTATGTCGAGAGATCGATCAACAGGTGTTCATGGGGCAGAGTGACGCCAAGCTCATCGGGACTGACGGGGCCGGTGACGGTCTGAATATCGCGCATGTTCGGGGTACCCCGACGACTGTACCTATAACGATTTGGACCGTAACAGCGAGATCGTTTCCACGCTGATCGATCGGTTGACCGAACTGTTATGCCGCGGGCAGGTGAGGCCG
>JBDGPX010000021.1:0-3500 GCA_042219475.1 Halobacteriales archaeon | reverse complement strand
CCCCGAAGCATATTTGAACCCCTCGATACGGGGCGCCAACCGCGGGTTTTACGGAGCGATGGGACGCCAGAGAGCATACCGATCAATGAGCCTTCGGATGGTGGTGGCCGCGCCGTTTCGCCAGCGCGGACAGGAGCGGATGCCCGAAAGCGAATTCGTCGTCGTTCTCTCGCTCGATCGGGACTGGTTCTCGCCCGATCAGGCATCCCGAGTGGCCGATCGGGCGGTCGGCGAGGGGTTGCTCACACGGACCGATGACGAGACGCTAAGCCCGACGTTCGATCCGGATGCGGTGACGGTCCCGCCGGATTTCACGCCCGACGAGTCGTTGCTGCAGCGACAGTCGACCTTCGAACGGACTCTCGAGGCCCTGGTCGCGGCGGATATCCCGAAACAGGAAGCCGTCGCCGGCATCAACCAGCTCCAGGCCGATCTAGATCTCACGATCGAGGCCGCCGCCGTCGTGTATGCCAAGCGCCAAGACCTCGACGTGACGGCCATCGCCGAACAGGCCAGCGAAGCGATCAGCCAGGGGGAGTAAATGATCGAGGATCGCGTTACCGACGGCAAGCGGATCGCCCAACTGCTGGCCTCCGAACTCGACGGCCGGGAAGATGGCGATCTCAACCGCATCGCCGTCGACGGGGCCGAACCGGACGCTGAACCGTCGTCAACGGGCACCCGCGCCTACGACATCATGGCCGAGGGGGCACCGATCGCGACGGTGTATATCCAGCCCGACCGAGCTCGGATCGAGTTCAACCATGGCGTCGAGCGAGCACTCGAAACCGCTACAGAGCAGAACCTCAGAGCACGGCCGGCGGCGACAGACCCGCCACGAACGCTCGTGTTCGTCGATGATGGTGGAGCGGTCAAACGGGCGGTAGCGGTCGTCGTGGCAGCGGCAGCCGACTGAAGCCAGTCACACCGCGAGCGTGGCAAGTAGATCCGGGAGATCAGCCGCCAACCGATCGCGATCGACCGTCGCGACTGCGTCAGGATGACTCGGCGGCCCCTCTGGATACTCGATCTGGATCGCCCGAATGCCGGCGTTGGTCGCCCCCACGATATCGGCGATCGGCTCGTCGCCGATGTAGACCAGCCGATCAGGCGTCGTCTCCAACACCTCACAGAGTGCCATGAAGGCTTCCTCATCGGGCTTTCCTGCCTCAAGCTCGCCCGAGATCACCACCGCGTCGAACAGCGCCGACCATCCGAGCGTCGACAGTTTGCTGCGCTGGGCGGCCACCGGCCCGTTCGTCAGCAATCCGACGCGATACCGATCCCGGAGAGTTCGGATCAGGGATTCGACGCCATCGACCGCCGTGATCGCCTCGTTGATGTGTTCGCGATAGCTCCGTGCGAGTGTATCGGGATCAACGTCGACGGGCGTGTCAGTTTCGGCGAGGAGATCGGCGAAGATCGGCGCCCGTGTCTCGGTTCGATCGGCCTGATTCGAGCGATGGGCCTCGAGGTAGGCCTCTCGATCGATCGGCGGGCCGTCAACGGCAGCGACCGCCGCGTCCAACAGCGTCTCACGGTCCTGGGTCGGAACCGCCAGTGTGTCATCGAGATCGAAGCCGACCGCCTCAATAGGCATCAATCGTCGATAGGACGGCGGCCGGTTTGAACCTGTCCGATACGAACCGAGCGGGGTTCCGACACGTTTGTGGCGCCGGCCGGCGATGATCGGCGCATGCCCCCGTTCTTCGAACGACTCGCCGAGCGGATCGACGCCATCGACAGCGTCGTCTCGGTCGGCCTCGATCCGGATATGGATCGGCTGCCCGACCACCTGTTCGATCACGACCTGCCCCGGTGGGCGTTCAACCGGCGGATCATCGACGCGACCCACGAGCATACGGCCGCCTACAAACCGAACGCCGCCTTCTACGAGGACGCCGACGGCTGGCGGGCCTTAGAGGAGACGATCGCCTATGCCCACGGCAAGGACGTCCCGATCGTCCTCGACGCCAAGCGCGCCGACATCGGCAATACCGCCCGCCAGTACGCCCGGTTGCTCGATCACGCCGATGCGATCACCGTCACACCATATATGGGTCAAGATTCGATCGAACCGTTCCTCTCGCGGTCGGAGGCCGGCGTGTTCATCCTCTGTCGAACCTCGAATCCCGGTGGGCAGGACCTCCAGGATCGGGAACTGGCCTCCGGCGAGCGGGTGTATGAGCTGATCGCCGATCTCGCCGCAAGGTGGAACACGGCCGATAACGTCGGTCTAGTCGTGGGCGCAACCGCTCCCGGTGAACTCGAAACCATCCGCGATCGGGTTCCGGAACTCCCCTTTCTCGTGCCGGGGATCGGCGCTCAGGGCGGCGATGCGGAGGCCGCTATCGAGTACGGCCTGGCCGACGGCGTCGGACTCGTCAACTCCTCACGGGGCATCATCTTCGCCGGCGAGGACGCCGGCACGGAATTCGCCGGGACAGCCGGGGAGGCGGCGAAACGGCTCAAGCGGCGCCTGAACCGATATCGCGACTAGATCTGTCGGCCACCACCGGCTCGCGTACACTCGACACACTGGCCAACTCCCGGCTCGTAGTGTTCCCGGCAGACCAACGATCCACAACTCTCACAGCGGTCGATCGCCTCGGCCGTCTGGCAGACCTGACAGAGACCACTGACGCTCATATAGCTAGTTTGCAGCGACGCCACATGAGTCCACGGCCATCCGGTAGGCGATCGCGGTGATCGACGACCCTCAGGGGCGGGAAATGACTACTTGACGGTCACGGATACCATAGCGAAGACTGGATCACCACTAGTCGTTTCGCCGACGAGTTTGGCCTGCGTATCGCCGCTTTGAAGGCCGGTATCGGGCATCGGGAAGTGAAGCATCAGCGAGCCGTTCCCCTTCTGATGGCCGCCGTGGGCCGGCGCAGCACCGCCGCCGGAATCGACGGTCGACGGCGCACCGAAGCGGAGAGAGCCTACATCGAGATCCCTCGGATCGAGATGATCCGACGGATGGATCTCGGCCGGGATCACCCCCTTCTTCTTCGAGTTGATTTTCTTTGACTTCACGTCGAAGTCCGCCCGGATGCGAAGTGAGAGCGTCTGTGAGGTTGAGGTAGACGCCCCGTCGTCGTCGGTCACCGTCAGCGTTACCGTGTGTGAGGTACCCGACGAGTAGGTGTGTGTCGTCGTCACACCAGTCCCATCGGTCGTTCCATCGCCGTCGAAGTCCCACTCATAGGAAGCGATGGATCCATCCGAATCCGACGATCCCGAGGCGTCGAAATCGATCGGTTCGCCGAGGACAGGATCTGCCGGCGTGTGAGTGAACGATGCGATCGGGAACTCATTGACTGTGATCGATTGTGAGGCCGTGTCGCTTGCGCCGTTGTCGTCAGTGACCGTCAGCGCCACAGTGAATGACCCACCTGAACTGTAGGAGTGACTAGGGGTCACACCACTCCCGGTGTTCCCGTCGCCGAAGTCCCACGCGTAGGAGAGCGGCCCACCTTCCGGATCCGATGACC
>JBDGPX010000069.1:642-3604 GCA_042219475.1 Halobacteriales archaeon | reverse complement strand
AGGTTCGGTGCAGTGGATTTCAATTCGATGGATTAGTCCTTTGGACCAACCGAGAACAGCTCTCAGCGGATATGTGTCGGTTTTGCAGTTGAAATGGGGGGGTGAAGGCCACGAGACGGGGAATGATAGATCGTCTAACCGTGGCTCCCGCAAATATAGCGTCAGAAGAAGCGAACAATTATCGGCGTCGATCCGGGTCTAAGGGGTTCAAACCGCAATAGACAGCATTTGACACATTCTTCCAAGCTCGATATGTCGGTGACAAAGAACATGGATTCTGCCCCTGGTGACAAGACAGAAACAATCAAAACGATTTAATACATGGGCCGACCTCGGGTTCATCTGCATCAACTGGAGGGGGCGCTCCTGGGGGCTCCGGGGTTTGGCCTCGCTATCCCCGGGTTTCCAACTGAATCGCTCGCCGGTGCGGCGCGCTCCACCGGAAACAACGGATTTGCACGAACAACACATGGCTGACAACGAATCACCGGACGACGACACTGAACCGGAGGAGTCCGGATTCGATTTCCGGCGCGGCGGGGGGACGGCGACGGTACCGTCACGGGAGACGAGTGATAGCGACGCTGACATCGGGGTCGGTGATGGCCCAACCGCGACCGGTTCAGCCACTGATCTCGACTACGACCTGGACGATGTCGTGCTGGACGATGCCGGTCCATCAGGTGGGTTATTCGATGATTTGCTGTCGGGGGAACCGATATTCGAGAACAAAGAGGTGCTCCGGCCGTCGTATACGCCGGACGAATTGCCTCACCGGGACGACCAGATCAGCAATATCGCCACGATCCTCGTGGCAGCCCTCCGGGGTGAAACCCCGTCGAATATCTTGATCTATGGCAAAACCGGGACTGGCAAAACCGCAAGCACGCAATACGTCTCCCAGGAACTGGAGGAAACCTCGACGCGATACGAAGTCCCGTGCGAAGTCGAGTATATCAATTGCGAGGTCACCGACACGAAATACCGGGTCCTCGCACAGCTCGCCAACGAATTCATCGAGAAGAACGAGGCATATGTCGCCGATCGAATCGACGAGCTGGAATCGCTCATAGAAGCGGTCCAGGCCGGCCGACGGACGCTCGGCGAAACGTCGTTCCGCTCCGTTGCCGCCATCGAGGACCGGATCGAATCGTTGGAGGCCGATCGGGCCGAGTGGGAACCGGTCCCGATGACTGGCTGGCCGACGGACCGGGTGTATTCGTCGTTCTTCGACGCTGTCGACTATCTGGAACGGGTGGTGGTGATTATGCTGGACGAGATCGACAAGTTGGTCGAGAAGTCCGGCGACGACACCCTCTACAATCTCTCGCGGATGAACTCGGAGCTCGAGCGGTCGCGCGTGTCGATCATGGGGATCTCGAACGATCTGAAGTTCACCGAGTTCCTGGATCCCCGCGTCAAATCCAGCTTGGGGGAAGAGGAGATCGTTTTCCCGCCCTACGATGCGAATCAGCTCCGGGATATCCTGCAGCATCGCGCGGAGGTGGCATTCAAATCCGGGGTACTCACCGAGGACGTGATCCCGCTCTGCGCAGCGTTCGCCGCGCAGGAACACGGCGACGCCCGACGGGCCCTCGATCTCCTCCGAACGGCTGGTGAGTTAGCCGAACGCGAGGGGGCCGACGACGTCCTGGAGAAACACGTCCGGCAAGCCCAGGACAAGATCGAGCTCGATCGCGTCGTCGAAGTCGTGCGCACCCTACCGACCCAATCGAAGCTCGTGCTGTTCTCGATCATCACGCTCGAGGAACACGACGTCCCGAACATCAACACGGGCGAGGTGTACAACGTCTACAAACAGCTGTGTCAGGACCTCGATGCGGACGTGCTTACCCAACGGCGGGTTACCGATCTGATCAGCGAGCTCGACATGCTCGGGATCGTGAACGCGGTGGTCGTTTCCAAGGGCCGCTACGGCCGGACGAAGGAAATCAGCCTCTCGGTGCCGATCGAGGAGACCGAAACCGTCCTGCTCACCGACTCCCGATTGGCCGAATTCGAGGACACCCAGCCGTACGTACAAGCTCGGTTCGACAACTGAGGGTCGGTGTCAGTTCGGCAGGTTCAGCGAAACCGTGGTCCCCGACGGAGCCATGATGGAAGCGGCGTACTCGGAATACTTCAACCGGACGTAGCCGAGGAACGGAACCCGGACTTCGGCAGTGCCCTTGACCCAGGCGGGCTTCACGGGGCGGCTGACACCGCTGGCCTGATCGTAAACGGGATTCGCATCGCCGCGCGTGATGAACCCGGCATGCGGCGCCGGGCAGTTGCGGAGGCCGTCACGTGGCGTCTCACCACATCGGGGAGCGTTGATATACTGTGACTCCGCTCGGTCGTACCAGTTCTCGCCCTCATCCACCCAAAACCGGGCCCGATGGATGATCGGGGGCCCGCCGGTGGCTGGGGGATCGAACACGATCACGTCGCCGTAATCACCGAACGTCCGGTAGCCGACCCCCTCGCCCGTCTGATACGGCACGATGCCCGTCTCATCGATCGCCGCCGCCGGGACCAGTCGATCGGCCTCCATGACGAACACGAGGTCACCGCGCTGCATGTGGGGTTCCATGCTGCCGCTCTCGACAGCGACCAGCGGCGGCCAGACGCCGCTGAGCCCGAACAGCAGCAGCCCGATCAGGAGGACCAGGGCGACGCTCGAGAGGATTTCGCGGCCGACACGGACACGGGGGTCGTCCGTGGTTAGCAGCCACCGGAGCCGCGAAACGAGCTGCTTCGACGGCGGCTCGCCGGTCATCCAGTCCTCGTATTGCCAGCGCGGCCATCAACCTTCCCCTCTGGCAGTCTCGTGCTTCCGTGCGGATCCCGGATCGACGGTAGCCTTTAGAGGGCCCGACACCTCTCCGCTGACGTGCCGTTGGATACCCCCGCACGAGTCGCTCGGGCGTTGGCGAAACGGGGGTACAACGCCGAACGGGAG
>JBDGPX010000069.1:0-632 GCA_042219475.1 Halobacteriales archaeon | reverse complement strand
GTGTAGTCACCCGCCACAGATTACCGGGATGGGACTGAAAGGGGCCGCGAGGGTGGTCGGCTTCTTCGCGCGGCTCCGCCGCGCGAATGGTCCGAGGGACCTTCGGTCCCTCGCTATCGCCGACCACCTATAACGTGACGGCGAAGCCGTCACGCTGCTCGCGGGGACACCGGACCCGGATGACGCGATCGAACGCACCGTGCAGGCGGTGCCGCCGGACGCGTATACGGTGACGACAGAGCACGTCCGGACAGCACTCGGCGACGGCCGGACGCGCGACCGTGGCGCCGAGCCCACCTCGCCGTCGGCGGGATCTCCACCTGAAACAGAGGGGGCCGCAACGGCCGACCCGGCTGGAACGGTCGAAGCAGCCACCGTCAATGCGCCGTCGGGAACAGCCCCCGAGCGGACAGCGCGGCAGGGCCGGTCCACCGCCGATCGCAGTCTCGCGATCCGGAACGACATGACCGGCGATTCTACGGGCACGGGCATCTACGACGATTTCGTCGCGGTGTTCCGGGACCGGTACGAGCGGCTCTCGAAGCTCCTCCGTGGGCGGGTCACCCACCGGCCGACCTCAGCCCTGGGGGACATGAACGGCGGCGGTGAGACGGCCTGTATCGGCATGATCT
>JBDGPX010000152.1:2036-3608 GCA_042219475.1 Halobacteriales archaeon | reverse complement strand
CGCGTCACTCCAGATTCTCTCGGCTCCAGTCTAAACCCCAGAAGTAGTGCTAGAGGAACCATACGAACCCGTCGAAATCGCCGGCCACGAATAGGTCGTCGAACCGAAGTCCCTTTGCTCGATGAACCCGAAATATCGGATACGAACGATCCGCTCATATCGCCAACCACCTCCGAACATGCTGCCGATCGATCGGGAACCAGGATCGAGCCCGGGGATGTGCTATGACCAGCGTCAACCACCTGTGGTATCTCGGACACCAAGCCGCCCAGCGCTCCGAGCAGATCTACCACCGGCTCGACGATCGCTATGACGGATATATGGAGCCGACCCATCACCGATCGGTCTCGCGCCGTCGGTTCGAAACCCTCACCAACCGGATCCTCGAAAGCGGCGTACCGTACGGCGCACACACCCTCGTGTACCGACCGACCGGCGAACTCCTTCTCGTCCGTCACGAGGGGGTCGACCAGTGGGTCCTCCCCGGTGGTGGGATCAGACACGGAGAGACGTATCGGGATGCGGCCGAACGAGAACTCCACGAGGAAGCCGGCGTCGAAGCGTCGTTCGATGGGCTTGCGATGCTGACCCGGGTGGAGATCCACTGTGAGGATACCGACTGCTGGGGCGTTGTCCCGATCTTCGAGGCCAAAGCACGGTCGGACGACCTCGAAGTGGCTGATCCCGACGACGAGATCTCCGCCGCCGATTGGTTCAGACGGCTGCCGGATGATACACGTGATCGGAAGGATCTCCAGGCCTGGCGGGCCGCGAGAACGGACCTCCCCGAAGCGACCAACTGATCAGTAGTGGGCGTTAGTCGTCGGCGACGGCACTGACCGGATCATCGGTCGGTCGGCTCTCGACAAGCCCCGTTATCGCCAGTCCGGTCGCGATGACCGCCAGGATGCTCCCGACGCCGAACGCCAGTTCATAACTGGTGTAGGTCGCGACAACCCCCAGCAACGGCGGACCGAGGACGCCCCCAACGCCCTTGGCCGTCGAACGCAAGCCCATGAGTTCACCCTCACGCACATCCGGTGATACATCGCCGATGAACGCGAGCGTCCCCGTCGTCATGGCCGAGTAGGCCGCCCCGAGCAGGAGTAGCCCACCGCCAGCGACGATGGCACGGACCAGCACGGATCCGGGGAGGATGGCACCGGCCGCGAGCATGGCGTAGATCGCACTCCCGGCCATTCCGGCGACGATCAGCGGTTTGCGGCCAGCGGCATCGGCGATCCGTCCGAATGCGTACATACAGACGGTCTGGCTGGCTGGGTTTAGTGCCAGGAGGGCACCCATGACGAACGCCGAGACGCCGACCTGGTCGATCAGATACGGGGGCAGCAAGCTCCCGACACCAAGAACGGTCATATTTCGCAATGCGAGTGCCACATAGAGCCATTGGAGCCCGTTGGTTCGCAGGTGTTCCCGGTTGCCGACCGATGGCACCAACCGATCGCGAACCTCCGCGATGACCTCCGCGACCGTCGGATCCGTCGGTCCGAACAGTTCCGCGGCTGCTGGCGTGTCGTCGCCGTCGACGTCGACGACGGTCGTCCCGCCGAC
>JBDGPX010000152.1:0-2026 GCA_042219475.1 Halobacteriales archaeon | reverse complement strand
ACCGTCGGATCCGTCGACGGTTGGGGGGCCGGATCGGAGAGAAACGCCACTGCGATCGTCGAGAGCAGGCTGATCGCCGCGACGACCAAAAACAGCTCCCCCGGCAGCATACTCCCGATCAGAAACCCGGCACCGACCTGAGCGGCCGTGAACCCGACCGCCCTAGCGCTGTTAAAAAAGCCGATCGAGCGCCCCCGCCCTTCGGCGCCGCCGTGGGCGCTCACGATCGAGAGCATGACCGGCATGAATCCGGCCGCGAAGATCGCATACAGGGCCCGGAGGCCGATCGGTCCCCAGACACCGTCGATGACTGACAGCGGGAGAACGATGAGGCTCGCCATCACCCCTGTCCCGATCAACACCGTCCTGCGGCGACCCGTCACGTCCGCGATCGCGCCCCACACCGGCGCGAAGAACATCAGTCCGATGAAGTAGGCGGTCATGACCATGCTGACCGCGAATGGTGACCCACGCTGGCCGATAAACACCGCCAGCGATGTCCCCATCAGCATGCTCGTCATGATCCGGGTCGCCGGCGCGATCGCCAACAACCCCCGCTCATGCATCGGGAGCGTTTCGTCGCTACTCACTAGCGGGAGCTATCCCGTCAGAGTTTAAAAAGGACACACAACCGGCTCGGGTTGCAGGGAGCCTATCCGTCCGGATGGAAGGTTTCGCCGTCACGCTCATCTGCCTGCATCCGGCGTAATGCGGCCCGCGCGGTTCCTGCCTCATAGCCGAACAGGACATCGGTGGCATAGGTTTCGGCCACCTCCGTGGCATGGATCAGGTTATCGATATCGATGTTGACCGCATAGAGCTCGATACTGAATGGGGTCTCCAACCGATCCGCAAACCCCGAGGCGATGATCTCGAGCCAGTAGGTCGTCCCGTAGGCCGTATCGTAGATCGGAACCACGAATTCATCGACATAGTCGGCCAGGGCATCGAGATCTAACCCGGCTCTATCGCACAGATGTCCGGGATAGGGATCGGGATACAACGTGAGAAAGAGCCGGCCAGGGACCCGGTCGGCCGCCGTGGCGACGAAGTCAGTGATGACGCTGGCCCGCCAGGCACGGCGGTCGTCGTACTCACTATCGGCGAACCGTTCGTTACAGACCTCACAGTAGCAGTATTCCTCCCGGGGGAACCCGACATCATCGAGCCGCACGTCCTGGTTGGCCGCCGCCGCCGACTCGATCATCTCGAATAACCCGTCTTTGTACTCCGCCCTGTTCGGGCAGATGTAATCCCAGTCGAAGTATTCCCGCTCGCGCGTCGCCAGATCGCCGTCTTCGGAGACAGGAACCAGTGATGAATCGGCCTCCGCGGTCGCGTTGTCGCCGAAACACGAGATCATATTCACACCCGACTCGACCGGATCCGATGCGCGGCCAGTCACGTCTTTGACCTCGTAGAATCCGCGGTCGAACTCGGGCCAATCGAGCTCCTCGGCGTTTCGCGTAACGACGCCATACATGGCCGTCGGTCCGGCTGGAATAGGCATAAGCCCCCGGTTCTCGCCGACCTGATTGAATCAGCTGATGGGGTCGGTGGACGGTCGACGATACGATCGTCATCGAGCCCTGGCCGTCGTCGCAGTTCCCCGCAACCCTTAATCAATGGTACTCGCTAACATGGGTATGGACGCCGGACCCATCCGTTCGCTCCTCAACCGGGTCGGTGGCTTGCTCATCGCACTCGTGATCGGCGTCGCCGCCGCGAATATCTTCCTTGGGACGTCGATCGGCGTGTCGATCCCGACGATCTCACCGTTTGCCATCGTCGCCGTGTTGCTACTCGGGTTGGCGATCGTCACGGTCAACGCGATGGTCGAGATCGTCAACGCCTACGAAAAGCGAGCGCTGACGGTCCTTGGGGAGTATCGCAAGTTACTCGAACCGGGGATCAACTTCGTCCCACCGTTCGTCTCTCGGACGTACACCTTCGATATGCGGACCCAGACGATCGACGTGCCCCGCCAGGAGGCGATCACCCGGGACAACTCCCCCGTGACCGCCGA
>JBDGPX010000149.1:0-3795 GCA_042219475.1 Halobacteriales archaeon | reverse complement strand
ACGTCCCCGTCGAGACGCTGATCTTCGAGGACGAGGGCCACCACTTCACCAAGCGTGAAAACCAGGTCGAGACCTTCGAGCGGATCGCCGCCTTCCTTGAGGAACACGTCTGACTAAGCTCGACACCAATTGTCCAAATCTCTCATCGGTTTCGTCGTTGAACACCGATACAATACGCCTGATTTGTGCTCCATCGACGTTCGAAACCTGTCTGATAAGTAAAGACGATCTCCCAGCCGCCGATCCGATCGAACCGCGAGCGCAACTCCCCCGGTGTGATCCCGTAGACGCTGCGGTCGTCGGTGCGAGCGTCCCCGAGCACACAGTAGAGCCCGCCCGGCCGGACGACGGTATCGAGCCCGTCGATAAACCGATCGCGTTCGGCGTCCCCGAGGATATGGAACATCGCCGAATCGACGACGGTCAGAAACGAAAACTCTCGCTCGGCAAGCGCCGCGAGGTACAGCGCATCCCAGACGAGAAAATGGACGTCGATGCGCCGCCATTTGGCTTTTTCGCGGGCCTGTTGGATCGCCAACTGGGACAAATCAATACCTAACACATCGTGGCCGCGGCGGGCGAGAAACAGCGACAATTCGCCGGTTCCACACCCAACGTCGAGTATCGGACCCCTGATCAGATCGAACTCGGCCAGTTCGACGAACGCTCGCTGTGGCCGGCCGATATCCCAGTTCGGAACGCCGCTATAGGCGGCGTCGTACACGTCAGTAATCGGCCGTTGTGGGGGTGGCGGTGGCTGACTCATCCCAGCCCTCGAGTGGCCCTGTCGATCATGTCATCGTTCATATATCTCGGTTGGGTAACCGTAGCTTTTGTTCTTGTTCGGTCGATCGCCTGTGTCTCCAATATTCGATCAGGGCCCGGGCTACCCCAAGGAATTATACAGCATTCCCTCGCACATCGACTATGGTGAGGGGATGGTTACCTCCGTCCATAGGTGTGGTTGCAGTAGTCGGTCTGATCGTGCTCGGGACAACGGCGGGACTCGCTGTTCCATTGTCACAGACATCGCCGGCTAGTCCGGACGCCCGCGATACGACTGTCGGCGTGAGGGCCGTCGATGCCGAGAATTTCGACATTCCTGCAGAGTCGGGATCGACGTTCTGGCAGGGCCAACGCCTGCTGTTCAACGGGAGTGTCATCGTCCCGGATGTCGGGTCGGCCTCCCAGGCCGAGCGAACCTTCCAAATCAGACGGCTGTCCGATGACGATGAGATCCGCGGGCTTGTCACCGAGTTCGTCGTCGACTCGGATGGTGAATATGCGATCCGGACCGCCGGGCTGAACGACGAGTACGTTATCACCTACGACGGCGATCCGGTCTACGTCAAAGACGGAGTCGGCTATCAGTCCTCGCCGCCGGACGGGACGGCTGTCACCGTCACAACCAGCAAATGGGAAGTCGCAACCCAGACGCTCCGGGCTCGCTGGAAGGAAACGGAAATCGACCGTGACGACACCGTCGACCTCGACATCTCCTCAAACCGAGCGTCCTATCGGGTTGAAGTCTCTGCCCGAGGCCTCGAATTCGATGACCTCACATCGATCTTTCCCCAGTCGGCGTTCGCCTCGAACCACGACGCCGAGGCGGACGACGACATCCTCATCCTCGGTATCGACGGTGATCCCACACTTACAGCCGATTTCGAGGATATCGATCCGGGTGTCTATGGCTTCACGTTCGAGGTAGCTGATAGTACGGCCCTCAGTACGGCGACGATCACCGTCGGCCAGGATCGAGGGCGTGTTGGACTTCCGGCTTCGGTGATCCGCGAGGAGGCCGGTGACATCGCCGAATTCGATGTCTCTGTCCAGCGGACTGAACACGCCTACCTGGTTATCGGCGGTCCGGACGTCAATTTCCTCGATGTCCTGCGAGTTACCGATAGTAATGACGATGGTGAGGTTACCGTTCGCATGAACACCCGATATGCGGGATTGAATCCCGACGATCCGGGCGTCCCCGACACCGTCAACCCATACACCGCTGAGTCCGGGCGTGTCACCGTCTACGACGGTGGGGATTCGCTTGCCAGCGGCGAAGACCTCGATGACGTGCGAGACGCACTGGACATCACGACGGGTGGGCTCGCACGCCCGTTACAACCGGGGAGTTACGAGATCGTGGTCGCCGCCTCGGACGACGTTTCGACCAGCCGCAGTCGGTTGGTTATTCCGGAGGAACAAGACGTCGCGAGCCTGTCGCTTGGGACACCCGGGATCGGTGGTATTACGATGTTCGTCGCACCCGGTGGCAGTTCGACCAGTGATCTCGATCGGCTCAAGGACGATCTGGTACGATCCAATACGATCCAGGAAGGCTCGCTGGCGGTCGTTCGGATCGAAACCGCCGGACTGTTCGGCTATCTCGATGAGGCCGACGATGACGTCAGCGTCTTGGTCGAGAATGAAGACGAAGGGATCGATCTGCGGATCGAACAGGTCGCCAGTAGTACCAACCGGCCTGATGCCCGAATCGATCTCACCCAGCGAGCGGTGTCGTTGTTGCCCGCTCCCGACGAAAACGCGCTGTATATCGCGCTGAACACCCGGATGCTGACGTTCCCTCGCGAGGTTCGATCGGACCAGCAGGTCGAGGCCGAATTCACACTCACCGGTATCGATTCGGATTTCCGCGACTACGATGTCAAATCCGCCACGCCAGGGGCTTACCGCGGATATCCCTATCTCCGACCCGGCCGTGAACGGTCGGCGACGGCGAGCTTCCGGATCGTCGAACCGTCGGTACGGATCGAGGAACTCTCCGGCGGCGAACTCACGGTCCCACCGGAGGACGACGTCCGGATCACGGGGCGGTCAAACCTCGCGGCCGGGGCGGAACTCTCCATTCGGATTCGGGGCCGCAGCGGCGTCTCCCTCGCCGATACGACGACCGCGACAGTCGATGCCGATGGTCGGTGGTCGGCGACGTTCGACTTCGGGACCACGGAGATCGACGACCGGTTTACGCTTTCGGTCCGGTACGGTGGCGAGACACTGACGACCGTCGACGGCCGGATCGTCCGTGTCGACACACCGACGCCGGAACCGACACCAACCGAGACGGCGGCGCCGACGGCAACGGCGGCACCGACACCAACGGCGGCACCGACACCAACGGCGGCACCGACACCAACGCCGACGCCGGAGCCAACACCGGCGCCGACGGCAACTGACACGCCGGAACCGACGGTCACGGCGACTGTATCGCCGACCGAAACCGGTGGCCAACCCGGCTTTGGTATCGCCATCGCGATCATCGCTATCGTTATAGCCGCGATCCTCGCCCGACTTCGTTCCTGACACGGGCGGCTTTTGGCAAGGCTCGATCTCCCGTGTTCCCCTAGTTTCTCCCCCCGAACAGCGGGAAAGCGATGGGACCAAGTACTCGCGTCTGACATACCGGACCATGACACCTGAAGAACTCCGTTCGGATATCCCCGCCGTCACCGAAGAAGGGACTGCGTATTTCAACACCGGTGCGAGCGGTCCGAGTCCTCGTCGAGTTGTCGACGCCGTCGCGGACAGACAGGCTCACCATTCGTATAAGACGCCCTCTGAGGAAGGGATGTATCCGGGTGCTTACGAGGTGTTCGACGATGCCCGTGAATCAGTCAGCCGACTCCTCGGAGCCGATCCCGACGAGATCGCGCTGACCCAGAGTACCACCGACGGCATCAACCTCGTGGCTGACTCGATGCGCTGGGATGAGGACGATCTCGTCGTTCGGACCGACGTCGAACATCCGGCGGGCACCCTCCCGTGGGATCGACT
>JBDGPX010000046.1:0-4071 GCA_042219475.1 Halobacteriales archaeon | reverse complement strand
GACGCGGTCAGACAGGAGTCGCCTTGAGGCTCAACCAACTGTTACTGCACCACCTGCTCAATAACAGGAATCGCGATATCGGCGGTCACTCCGGGGAACGATCGTGGTTATGGTCGTGACCATGATCGTGGCTGGAGGATTGGGAGTGACTGTCCTCTTGGGAGTGCCCACCCCCATGGTGGTGGCTGTGATCGTGATCATGAGCGTGGTCGTGGCCACGGTCGCCCTCGACGAACTCCGAAGCGTCGCGATCGCCGGCCGCGAACTCAACCGTCCGGGTGCGAAACTCCGCCTCGGTGAGGATCCCTTCCTCGACCAGCAGTCGCTCAAGCGCGCGCAGCCACTGCCGGTAGTACACCTCCTCGGGGTTCTCGGAATCGTCGACGGCTTCGGATTGGACCATCTCGACCAGTCGGCCCTGGAAGTCCTGCCACTCCATATCGGCGTCGTCGTCGGTGAGTGCCACCGCGATCGCGAAGGCTCGGGCCTGCCATGGGGCATGGAATGTCGGGGCATCCTCCATGTCCGGGCGTACCCGGTCGCTACGGTCATCGGCGTGATCGATGTCGGTCATTCTGAACGTGAGCCATTCGGTCCGAGGCGATCGACGCCGATCATCGAATCACGAGTCACCAGCTCGACGAGCTCCTCTTCGGTCTTGTCCTCGGTACCTGGCGGTTGTTGGGGGAGGACCATATAGCGGATCTCGGAGTTACTATCCCAGACATCGATATCGACCGAGTCGGGCAACGCGACATCGAAGTCCTCCCGCAACATCTCGCGCGGCGTTTTGACGATCCGGGAGCGGTATTCCGGAGTCTTATACCAGGTCGGCGGCAAGCCAAGGACGGCCCAGGGATAACACGAACAGAGCGTACAGACAACGACGTTGTGCTGAGTCGGGGAGTTGGCTTTGACATCGATCTCAAGTACGTCCTCTTTGACATCGATCCCGAGTTCGGCGATGGCGGCGATCCCGTCGTCGAGGAGTCGATCCCGATAGTCCGGATCGGTCCAGGCTCGGGCAACGACGCGGGCGCCGTTCAGCGGACCGATCTCGTCTTCGTACATCGAGACGATCTCATCGACGGCCTCAGTCGAGAGCATCCCCTTTTCGATCAGCAGCGACTGCAGTGCGCGGGCTCGGGCCTCCGGTGAGGTGGTCCGTCGGTACTCATCTGCCAGATCACCCGGATCGGTCGGCTCTACCTCGGTCGTGGTCTCGTCGTGTTCGCTCATGGCTTTGGGTGGGTTGTCAGACGGTCGTCGGTCAGATCGCTTCGAGGTAACTCTCCCAGAGATCGAGGTGGACGGCATCGCGGTCGTGTCCCTGCTCGCCCCACAGTTCCGTCCCATCGAATTCGACGTTGTACACCGGTTCGGCGCGTTCCTCACCATGGGCATTGGCGTCGGGGAGGACGTGCGTACCGCGGATCGCCTCGATCGTCCCGACGGATCGCCGGACGTACCGCGGACAGCGAGTGTGTCCTTCGGGATGAGTGTTCCGGACCCGCACCCGATCGCCGACCTCGAACTCCGGCGGTTGTTCCGTACGGTTGGTATCGTACGCCTCAGCGACGCCATCGAACAGCTCCTCAAGGAGCGCATCGTTATCGATAGCGGCCGTCGTAGAGCTGCGAGACGATTCGGTCTCCTGGACAGCCTCGATGTGATCGGTCAGTTCCTCGGCCGTAATGACATCGTGTTCTAAGAGCAGACGGGTGATCCCCGTCAGCCACCGATCGTAGTAACTCGCTTCGAGGTAGTCCGTCGGCGGCATCCGCTCGATCGAGTGACGGAACTCGTCCATGTTATAACAGCCGTTGCCGAGCGTGGCGAGAAAGGCCGCATACACCACGCCCTCCCAGTCATGGTGGAAGATTGGCTCATCCGCCTCGATGGTGGGGGATCCGAACCCGTCCATCCCGCCGAGATCATGTATACCGTCCATGGACTTATCGGACATTCACAGGCCGGTTAGTTATAGATTAGCGGTGGATAGCCAAACCGCCTGTGCGATCGAGCCACCGCTTGGTTTTACACCCCTCCCAACCGATCGAATCAGGCATGGCCAGCGATCCGATCGAGGCTCGACTTCGATCATACTACGAGACGTTGCGGGCCGGAGAGCCGTTGGCCCCGTTTTTCGCCGATCGTCCAAACGTTGTGAAGTTCGGAATCAGCGAACGGTTGACCGGTGGCGAGGCCGTCGCTGCGGGGCTTCGAGCGCAGACCGAAACCACGACCGAATGGGACATCGAGAGCCGTCGGCTCATCACCGGCCGGGACGGCGATACGGGGTGGTTCAGTGATGACGTGGGGATGGCGTGGACGGACACCGATACCGGCGACCGACTTAGCTTCGATTCCCGCTGGAGTGGCACGCTCATCCCGATCGACGGCGAGTGGCGTTTCGTCGGGATGCACGTGAGTGTCGCCAACGAATTCTAACCGAGACGGGCCGTAGAACGCTCGATTGGATCCGACCACACATTTTTGTGGTTGACGGCAAAGCCGGTGGCATGCGTCTCTCCCGCCGACAGCTGCTCGGACTGACGGCCGCCGTCGGTGGTCTCGCAGGCTGTAACGCCCTCACGACCCAAGAGGAGCCAACGGAGACGAAAGAGACAGCCAAATCAGCGACCGAGACAGGTGGCCCATCGGTCAAATGGGCGACCGGCCCCGATCTCCGGCGCAAGCGCACCCAGACGACGGCTGTTACGGTCGACGATCGGATCTACGTTATCGGTGGCATCACCGACGAAAATACCGAGCGGGCGATGGCCGTGTACGATCCAACTGCCGATGAGTGGACCGACACAGCGGCTCCGCCGAAACCGATCAACCACACCGCAGCCGCCGTCCATGATGGACGGATTCATGTGTTCGGCGGCTATTCGGGCAGCTTTCTCGGCACACCGCCGCTTGATGCTCACTGGATCTACGATCCCACCACGGAGACGTGGTCGAACGGGCCGCCGTTGCCAACGCCACGCGGGGCGCTCGTGGCCGTCACAGTCGATGATCGGCTGGTCACGATCGGCGGCGCGACGGCGGACACGACCACTTCGACCGTTGAGATCTACCATCCGACCGACGAGCGGTGGACGACCGGGACGGCGATGCCGACGGCACGAGAACACCTTTCGGCGGGAGTGATCGACGGGACAGTCTACGTTGCCGGCGGTCGCGAGGGACTGGGCCAGATGTACACGACGACTGAGGCGTACGATCCAGCTGCCGATACCTGGACAACGAAAGCCGAGATGCCCACCGCCCGGGCCGGTATCGCCGGAAGTACCCTTGACGGCTGGTTGTTCGTCTTCGGCGGCGAGGAGATCAGCACCCAGGTCTTCGAGGAAGTCGAAGCCTACCATCCCGACCACGACCGGTGGTATCAGGTCACACCGTTGCCGACGCCGCGGTGGGGGCTGGGCGTCACGACTCACGGTAATCGGATCTACACCGTCGGTGGTGGGGCGGTGCCGAGTGCCGAATACACCAGGAGGCTCGAAATCCTCGAACTCACAGAGGACGGATAACGCGGGCGGCCGTCGGAACCCCCAAGAGACTCCATACCCTATCTGTAGGTATGGCACAAGAGGAACCGTCGACGACGGAGTCGATCCCCCAGACTGAGGAGGAGTGGAAGGACGTGTTGACCGAGCAGGAGTATAAGATCCTGCGTGAACGGGGCACCGAGCCCAAGTTCAGCGGCGAGTATCTCGGGAAGAACGACGACGGCCGCTATACCTGTGCCGGCTGTGGCACCGAACTCTTCGATTCGGATACTAAATTCGATTCGGGTAGTGGCTGGCCGAGCTTCTACGACGCCAAGGACGGCGCCGTCGAATTCCACGAGGACACCCGACACGGGATGACCCGGACGGAGGTCGTCTGTGGGACGTGTGGCGGGCATCTCGGTCACGTCTTCGAGGACGGCCCCGATCCGACGGGCAAGCGCTTTTGTATCAACTCGGCTGCACTCGAGTTCGAGGAAGCCGACGAATAGGAGCCTCAGCTTTGCACGTTGAAGTAGGACCGTGACGTAGGCGGTAACAAGGACGGATG
>JBDGPX010000090.1:0-4098 GCA_042219475.1 Halobacteriales archaeon | reverse complement strand
CTTCGGTCGCTCCGTTGAGGGAGGGGGCTTAGCACCCTGCACCGCACAAGCTAATACAGACTGCGAAATCGCTCATCCACACAGGGATACGTGGATCGCAGTACAGCGGAACTATCCACTCTCCTCTTATCGATGTCGGTACTAGTTCATTGTCCTTCTGACGCAACTAACCACTACTGCATGAGTTCGATGAGCGTTGATCACGCACTATTCACAGCGGCCGATACCAGATGTTCCTGAATCGAACATGGAAGTCATGATCCTGTAGACGGAGCGGTGCGGGTCCGTGCGGTTCGTACTCACGGAAGTCCCGATATGTCGTCGGTCCAAACGGTTCAGTACATTCCTGAACGACAACGCCATTATGTAGCGCCGTTATCCGGGCCGGTGACGATAACGTGTGGCCATCGAATCGGGGTCGTCGCCAGATGATATCGAACGATTGCCAGTCGCCCGGCGGGAGACATGCGTTTACCTGCGGCGGATGCTGCCCGTAGATCGCGCCGACCCAGCCATCGGCATAGATGGATGATGTCACACAATCCAATATCTGCAGTTCGTATCGATCGGCGAGAAACACCCCACTATTTCCTGGATACTCAGCGTCGCCCGGATCGGTAGGCGTTGCCCATTCGACGTGGAGTTGGCAATCCCCAAGTGATTCGGTCGTCCGGATATCGCCACGTCCGGGCTCGACGACCAATTCGCCGTTTTCAACTGTCCAGTCGGGGTCGCTGCCATCCACGGCCTCCCACTTTGTGAGCCCCGTCCCGTCAAACAGTACAGTCGCATCCGGGGGCGGTGACTGGAGTACTGGATCGGCAGGTGTTACAGTCACCGGATGTGGTCGGTCAGGATCGTGGACTCGATACTCCGTCTCGGGTAAATACGGTGTATCCTCAAACCCCGGTCGCTTCTCGTCCATGTCGGGCTATCAAGTGGCCGATCTCATATCGATGCCGGGTTAGCAGACCATAATCCGGGCGTAACGATATCTGGGACGTTCACGACGAGAGAACAGGTCGTATCGTAGACCGGCAAATATCCCACCTACGGGACGGGAAGCCCCACCGTGACGGTGGGGAGGATGTCACTCAACACCCTTAGAGCAACTCCTCTTCCCGAAGTCCCGTCATGAGATCCTCGACGAGGGCTTCTGGGGATTCATAGGGGAAATCTTGGTAAGCGTGAAGACGAGCCGCCAGTTCCGCAGCTGTCATCGAAAAATCGCCCGCCTCAAATCGCGTCAACATCCCGTCGGGGAGGATGCTCACAATATCCGTTTCGCTCTCGATTGGATAATCAGCTGATTCAACCACGTCCATGAACTGTTCTCGAAGTGATGATTCAATCTCAGTCATGGTGGAGTGTCCCTGTGTTACAATCTGGTTGGACCTGGCTCGTTTCTACTGAACTGATTCCCTGGATTTCGAACCGAGCACCACCCGCCGTCCCTTCTCCCGCCTCGATCGTCCAGTCGTGAGCCGCCACGATCTCTTTGACGATCGTTAATCCGAATCCCGTTCCCATCTCACTCGTTGTGTATCCGGAATCGAAGACCTGATCACGGTTCTCGACCGGGATCCCGGGTCCGTCGTCTTCGACGTAAAATCCGGCGGTGTGTGTGAGTTCATCGATGGTAACCGTCACTGTCTCGCCACCGTGTTCGACCGCATTGCGAATAAGATTCTCAAACAACCGCTGCAATCGGCTCGTATCCGCCTGCAGGCATAGATCCGTCTTTACTTCAAGAGTGGCCGCTTCTGTTTTGACCGTCTCCCAGGCGGCATCGACGACGTCCTGAAGAGCGATCGGTTCCAGTTCGTCAACCCGTTCTCCCTCCTTGGCAAGCGCCAACAGATCTTCGATAATCCGCTCCATGCGGTCATGGGCGCGCATGATTCGCTGGAGACTGTCCTCGTCTTCGACCCCCGCTTGTTCTAGGAGTTCGGTACTCCCGCGGGCGACATTCAGCGGATTCCGTAGGTCATGGGACACGGTGCTGACGAACTCTTCTAACCGATCGTTTTGTCGTTCGAGTTCCTTCTCGTGTTGGCGATGCTCGGTGACGTCCCGGGTATGGACAACGAACCCTTCGATGATCGCGTCATCGACCATGTTTCGAGCGCGGTTTTCGAGCCAGATCCAGCCCTCATCGGGGTGATCGAACCGGAACTCAACGGTTGCGACAGTATCCGGATCTTCGATCGCATTCGAGAACGCGGTCATCGCCTCTGGACGGTCTTCCGGGTGAACGTAATCAAAGCCGATCTCGCCACGCAGTTCGTCCGGTGTATAGCCTAAAATCTGTCGTGCGGACGGTGTGATATACTGGAATCGTCCCTCCGCATCAACGATCGAGATCACATCGGTCGAGTGTTGGATCAGTTTCCGGAATCGGTCCTGGGTTCGTTTGACGTGCTTTTCAGCACGATACTGTGCGGCGGCGTTCTCGATCCGGTTTGCCAGCACCGTATACTGATCGGTCCCGACTTCTTTCTGGAGATAATCGGTGACTCCCGCTGAAACAGCCTCCGAGGCGATTTCTTCGGATCCCTTACCAGTATACAGAATAAACGGGCACTCGATCTGCTCGCCCCGCAAGAGGCGGAGGAATTCGAGGCCGTCCATGCTGGGCATATCGTAATCGCTGACGATGCAGTCGATGTCGTGCTCTCTGAGGATTTCCAACCCGTCGTCGGTGTTTGTTGCAGTCTTGACCTCGATGGCGTCGTGTTCTTGCTCGAGGAAGGCCGCCGCTGTCTCAGCGACATCCGGCTCGTCATCCACGTGGAGGACACGAATCGTCTCGAAATCGAGGTCAGTACTCATGATGGATCCCTCCTGTTATTTGTAGCCCTGGCTGGCGAGGTGATAATCGAGTACTGTCTGCATCCCATCGATAAAGGCATTCAGATCGACTGATTCGGCTGATAATGGCCGATTTCGAATGTAGGTGTGGAGATCGGCCCATTCCTCAAGCAGTTGTTGGTCGAGTTGCTGGTCGGCGATTCGATCGAGACATCGCTCGATCGTCTCCTCGTCATCCGTTGTCAGATCATCCGGGGTGATCAGTCCTTTCTGAAGGGCGGCGACGATCACGCCCGAAGAATAATCGCCCTCTTTGAACTCCCGTTTCCAGGTCGTCACCCAGTTACCGATCCGGGCCATGCGTTGGAGACACCAGATCGTTTGCCGGAGTACGGACAGATCAGCCATCTCGAACTCTGGGGAGTACATGAGATCGACATCCGCATACGGAAACATCACCATGTTGTGTGCGTCGTATCGATATGCCCCTTTGAGATTCGCCATCATCGGACGGGTTGAGACGAGCCGCGAGTAATCCATTGCGTTGATCGATTGCCGAATATCATACCTGAGGATATCGTCGAACGCCTCGTACTGGGGTGCGTCTTCAAGTTTGGTTTCGAACGCTTGCCAGACGCGGTCGGCGAACGTGAGGATCTCTTGATCGATGTCGGCACAATCGGTACCGTCGATCCCGTGATGATCGGTGAATGGGATCGTTCGCGCCCGCTTGAAAGTCGCTTGATCTTGTTTTTGTTCGGCGATATCGTCGAGCGTGGTGATGAATAGCGTGAGAAGGGTTTTTTGTTCTCGAACGATCGGTTGGGCTGTTGTCTCGACACAGGAAAGCGTGAATTCAGGGAGGAGATTGTAGATCCATTTCCAGACGAACTCGTCTCGGACCCCGACCGCATCGTTGTAGGTGGCGACCAGATCAGCAATCCGATCGGGAAGTATCGTCGTTTTGATTGATTGTGAAAACTCGATAGACCCAGCAGTCGATGCCGAAATCTTCCGTTTTGGCTCGTGCTGCGCCTGATAATTCATGTAATCAACACGTTTGTATCAGATTACTACAAATAACTAATGGCCATATTACGATTAATGATAAATACGGTAGTAGTTTAGTATAAACAGTATCTATCCTGATCGTCGAACCTCAAATCCGACACCTCGATCCACGCGTGAAACAGGATGAGAGACACCGACACGCGGTGAATCGCTTACTCGATCTCGTAGGCAACGACGGCTTCGACCTGGTATTCGCGGTCGTCGACGCTCGCTAAC
>JBDGPX010000096.1:0-4116 GCA_042219475.1 Halobacteriales archaeon | reverse complement strand
TATGACCGGCTAAGCCACCCGGGCTCGGTTGCGGATAATCGGACGCCGTTCTTTAACCTTCCCATCCGAACCGACACCACCCGGCGGTTTTATCACCTGTCCCGCGTTGACTCTCATGCATGAGTGTCCCGGCGATCGTGCGGGACCATCTCGACGGCGAGGATGTCGTCGAACGGGTCTCGCTGGGGGGCGAGGATGAGCTGTTCGTGACACCGACACGGACCCTCGTCTACGGGGCCGAGGGGATCCTGAGCAACGAGTCCGTCACGGAATATCATCTCGATGCCGAGCGGATCGTCATCGAGGAAGGGCGACGTAAGGATACGATCCGCCTCGACCATGGCATCGATGGCTCGGATGCCTTCTCCGTTCCGTCAAATGAACTCGAGGCAGTACTCAAACCCGTCTTGGAAGGCGTCCTCGCCGCGGCGGGAGCGATCGAACCGAACGAATCGATCACCCGCCTGTACCGACTCGGCGAGCTTTCCCTGGCTATTACCGACGCTGGCGTCATCAAACACGTCGGCCGATCGCTCTGGGACGAGGACTACGAGCGATTCGACTTCGATGACGTCACCGATCTCGATATCGAGGAGGGGGAAGTCTCCTCCCAGATCATTATCGAGATCGATCACCGTCCGGAGCGGATCAAAACACCGAGTGGCGACAGCCGGGAAATCAGCCAGCGGATCAGGGAAGCGCTGCTTGAGTACCACGGAATCGAGACGTTCGAGGAGTTCAGAAAACAGGTCTCCCCGCCGGACGACACTGACGCTAGGTCGGGAACCGAAGAAGAACCCACCACGGCCGACTCACCGACGACAGAACCAGAACCGACACCCGATCCGGAGCCCGGATCGACTCAATCCACGGGCAGTACGACGAGCGACCTAGATATCGATCTGGGTGAACTCGATGCCTCCTCGCTCCGAGGGATCGGTGAAGCGCCGGATCAATCGACGGATCCCGATCCAACAGGGGGCTCGGCTGAGGGCGGTCGGGAGGCACAGTCCACCGAAAGCCTCGAAGCGGCGGGCTTTCAATCCGCCGACGCAGTTGACAGGGAATCCCACACCGAGGAGATTCTCGATGAGCTCACGGAACTCCGTACCGCCGTCGAACGACAGAACAAGATCTTAGAGGACCAACAACGGACTATCGAGCGACTGATCGAGGAACTCAAGCGCGGTCGCGGCCGGTGACTTTCCGGATACACGAGGAGCCAAACGGTCCCAGCTCGCCGGCATCGAGCCTGATGAAATGGCCCGTCGACAGTCCGGCCCCGCAGCGCCGACACTCGAACGAGCCCTCCTTTCTAATCACGTCGCTTTGAAACCGAACGAACGCGGCGCTGGTCGTTTGAATCACCCCGTCCGCACGATCGATGACACCGCGTCGATCAGCCTCATCGAGGATCCGGCGAGTGAGGTGAGGATCGGTCGTGATCGCTTCGAGCCGATCGACCGCCTCGGCGATCGGGAGCGAGTCATCCTCACAGTGACGGAGGAGCTCGACGCCGAGTTCGATGGGATCGCCCTCCATGATCGTCGATCGAGGGTGCGGGCCCGATCGAAGTAAGCGTTCGCGTTAGCGACTCGATGGGCCTAAGACAGCGCGTCGTGTACCGAGGGGCGATGCAGCCGCGTCGGTGGCAACTCGGAGCCGGACTCATCGTTGCGGCATTGCTCATCGTCGGCGTGGTGGTGTCGCCCGAGACGGTCCTCGGTCAGCTGCGAACGATGCTATTGAGTCCGTACTTCCCGGCTGTCCTCGTCGGGCTCTATCTCATCCGACCCCTGCTGGCCTGGCCGATCACCGCTCTGTCAGTATTGGTCGGCTACCGATACGGCATAACCGTCGGACTCCCGCTGGCACTGTTGGGAGCGGTCGGAACGAGCCTGGTACCGTATCTTGCGGCCAGGCGGATCGGCTTCGGCGACGGCATCGCCGGGCGGCTCCAGACAGGGAGTCAGCAGTTCTTCACCGCCACCGGCGACCTGCGGGGCGTGATCGCGGCCCGGCTTGCGCCGACACCAGCAGAGGCGATCTCGGCTGTGGCGGGTGCCGGTGGGGTCTCACTGCCGGCATTCATCCTCGGCACCGCTCTCGGGGAGCTTCCATGGACGATCGCTGCGGTGCTGGCCGGTGACTCGATGCATCAGCTCTCGATGGATGCAGCGTCGACGCCAGATCTCCGTCTCGCGGCCGCTGGGGGCCTCATGGCGGTATTGCTCGTCGCTGGTCCGCTCTATCGATGGTACCGACGCCGGAATGCACGCCGTGCGACGGGCAGGTAGCCGATACTGGTTTGGTACCGGACCCTGTGGTACCGTACGTGGACCGGTTTCGACACACACGGCGGCCAGCACCCGTGGATTGGCGGGACGGCTGGCCGGACCCCGATGACGCGCTCGGAGCACTCGGGATCGATGCCGGGACGACCGTCGCCGACGTCGGCTGTGCCAACGCCTATTATACCTTGCCGGCGGCCGAACGGGTCGCTCCGGCGACCGTCTATGCCGTCGACACGGACGGGATCGTACTCGATGAGCTCGCGGCGGCGGCACTCGACGCGGACATCGGGAATCTCGAAACCATCTCGATCGGGATGGATATGCTCGCAACCGGGCTGCCGGAGGTCGTCGACGCCGTTCTCGCCGCGAACACGCTCCATCGACTCGAGCGGCCACGCCAGTTCGCCGAGCAGGCCTATCGGTCGCTCACTCCCGGCGGTCGTCTGCTGCTCATCGATCGGCAGGTCGACGATCCAGAGCGATCGATGAGCGAACCGTGGCGCGGGACAGCAGCCGATGGGCGGCTCACACGGGACCAGTCCGAGGCGATCATCACTACCGCCGCGTTCAAACTGCTCGAATCGATCGCGCTCGATCCGTCCCACTATGGCCTCGTGTTCGGACGGACACACGACCGATAACGGAGACCGCTCCGATCGACGCGAGTCCGGGATCGGGTATCACGCCGTGACGATCAGTTCCAGAAGGTATCGCTGCAGTCCATGATTGCCCCATGGTTGGGGCAGATGTACTTGCAATGGCGCTCGTAGAGGGGTGTCTCACACAGCGGGCACACCCGCTCTGTGCCGGCATCGACATCGGCGTCGGCCATAATCGAGTCTCGCGGGGGTGGGGCTTGTGTCTTTCGCGGCCAGTTGCGACACGCTATCTAACTCATCCAAAGAACGAAAGCACACGCGATACCCCGTGACCGGACGCACTACGCGACTGTGAATGTGACTAGTTCAACACTCCGACCAGCCACAGGATTCACACGTCTTACAGCCTTCCTGATAGTGCAACGAGAGCGAGCCACATTCCGGGCATTCGGGACTCTCGCCGGCGTCGATGATCGATTGCTGATCGTCGGCTGCGCTCATCGCACCGCCGGCGTCCACCGGGCCGGATTCGACGGTGGCACCGCCGTCGGGCTCAGTTTCGGGTTCGCGGCGTTGCGCCTCACCTTCGACCTCGGCGATCTCGTCGAGGTTCCGCTGTTGGGGATAGGATTTCTCGATCTCGTCATCGAGGTAGCGCCGCATCGCGGTGCCGATCGCGTCCGGGATCGATTGGATCTGTTCGCCCTTGTCCCAGGCGACCTTCGGCGAACGGATCCCCTGAAGCTCGTCGGCGATCTCCTGTGGGTCGACGCCCGCCCGGAGCGCCGTCGAGATCGTCTTCGCCAGCGCCTCCGTGAACGAGGCGGTGAAACCACCGGAGTTACCGATATTGGCGAACAGCTCGAACGGCCGACCCTCCGGATCCTCGTTGATGTTCACGTAGAGCTTGCCGTAGCCGGTTTCGATACGCTGGGTGACGCCCGTGAGGACATCGGGCCGGGGTCGCTTTTTAGCGTAGCCGGCTTCCTCTTCGATGTCGAGTTCGGCCGTCTCGACGAGCTCCTCGATGCTCTCGACGACTTCCTCGTGGACGGTCTCGTGTTCGAGGAAGCCCTCGAGCCCGCCGAAGACGTCCTCGATCTGTTCGATCAATGCCTCGGCGGCCTCGTCCTCGTCCATCTCGGCGAACTCGGCGTTCTGGGCCCGCGTCGTGAGCACCTGTTTCGAGCGGGTGCCGTCACGGTAGTAGGTGACGCCCTTGC
>JBDGPX010000057.1:0-4282 GCA_042219475.1 Halobacteriales archaeon | reverse complement strand
AGCTCTGTGATCCACTATGATCGCTACGCCTTACCCCAATTCAACACAGCAGAACGGATGGGTCTTGAAACCGACAGGCCGCATCACTCGGCCTGAAATCCCGTGGTGGGATTCCTCCGCGTGAACGTTGAGGAGGTCAATTCTAGGTGAGCGGAACGATGCATCATCGGGTTAAAGCTGGGTGAGTGGGACGATCCCCGGCTCCGCTACGTTGATGCGATCGCCGATCTGCATCGGTTCAATGACCTGTGGACAGGGATACGATCGGGCGTGATCATGGATGGCCTTCGGGTCGGCGCCGACGCCTTTCCACATGTCGTAGTGCGAGGGCACGAGCCGATCGAATTGAAGCTCATTGGCTGCCTCGACAACTTCGTTTTCATCCATGTACCAGCGCGTCGTGATCCCTTCGTCTTTGGTTTCGTCGTAGATCCGGCCGACACTACCGACTGCAAGGATCCCGATATCGATATCGAACTCCCGGCCGAGTGCCGCGAACGATTCCGCCGGACGGGTGTCGCCGCCGTGAAAGAGCGTCCCAGCATCGTGTTCGATCACGTAGCTGACCGGCTCGATCGCGTCGGGATCGTTTGCCTCCCGAACATGGATCGCCAGATCGCCGATCGTGACTGACGTCCCCGGAGCGACCGTCTCACGATTCGCGGCCGGTGCCCGAAGTCCCCCGTCGTAGTCCGGCCGTTCGTATGCCGCGCTCGGGGCGATAATCGTTGCCCCGAGGTCCTCGACAAGTGGACCGTACGATGGCGGATGGGTGTGATCGATGTGTTCGTGTGTGATCAGAACCCCATCACAGCGAGTTGCATCGGCCGCATCCATCGGCACCGGGATCATCCGTGTCGTTCCGGGTGGATCGCCATCCCCGAAATATGGATCGATATACACCGTAGTTGCGGGTGTTCGGATAATGAATCCGTTACAGCCGAGATACCAGACTGACATTCCTTCCGGATCGACGCCTTCGACCTCCTCGCGAACGAACCAGTCGTCCCATGTCGCGTGTACCATGTCCCCGGACTCGCCTGCAGACGGCATAAATCGACTGTCGTACTGACCGATTGAACGCGGTATCGACACGGAGGGTCGCCCCAATATTCAAGCGGTTAGCCGGTGAGCACCGAAGCATGCAGGTTCTTTACATCGGTGACGAGAAGCTCAACACCCGCCAGTTTTTCGTCGGCGTCGAATCAGTGCAGATGGTTCAACGACGGGTTGAGGACTATCGGCCGCTGATGGATGCGCTCGACCCCTTCGATCATATCGACATCAAGCACATGCACGATCCGGACATTCTCTCGTCATTCCCGGCCACACCCGATGAGTTGGCCGAATACGACGCGTTGATCATCAGCGATCTGACCCGTGACACCCTTCTGCCACACTTCTATCCGGACGCCATTCCGGGACCAAACCGGGTCAAAACGATCGCGGAGTACGTCGAACAGGGCGGGGCCTTGCTCTACTGTGGCGGCTGGATGACTTACCAAGGGTATCGCGGGATCGGCAACTGGCATGGCACGCCCGTCGCCGACACCCTTCCCATCGAGATCAGACCGATCTTCGACGACCGCGTCGAGAGCCCAGAGGGCAGCGAAATCACCGTCTACGACCCCGACCATCCGATCATGGCCGGGATCGACTGGGACGACGCCCCGCCGCTGTACGGCTATAATCGCACCGCCGGGGTCAAAGCGGGCGCGACCCACATCGCCGATGTCGCGGAGTCGCCCCTGCTCGCCGTCGACGAGCATGGCGATGGTCGCGTCATGGCCTATACGTCGGATCCAGGCCCGCAGTGGGGGAAGGCGCTCCACGACTGGGACGGTTATCCGCAGTTCTGGCGGCAGGCCCTCGAGTGGACGACGAGGAGTGCATAGCTGCATGACGATACCTGGGACTGAGGCCGATGATCGCGGGAAATAAACGGGGGCTCACCCACCACCCTATATGACCGATCGGTATCGTTTGACGGATGTCGATACCGTCCGGGCCGACGGATCATGGCTGTTTACGATCCGTGATCGGCACGGGAACGATGAGGAGGTGATCTTGGTGCCCTGTGATGACGAGGATGCGCCGGTGGTCCGGGCGTGGATTAACCGCTGTACCCACGAGGCCCAGCGGCTTCATCGCGAGGAGGTCGGGGCGATCATCCGGGATGGCGAAATCGTCTGTCCCAAACACGGATCGATGTTCGACACGTGTTCGGGCTACTGTGGCAACGGCGAGGCCGCCGAGACGACACTTCCGTCGATCGACATCACCATCGAGGACGGTCAAGTGTATCTCATCGACGAGGCGGCCGATTTCCTCCATCCCGGCGGCCGGACGGACGACGATGAAGATCCCGGTCCGAGTTCGACGTCCCATCTCACCTTCTGATGGCTGGAACACACCCTCCCCTCTCGTTTCGAAGTCGTGAATGGATCCCGACGACCATTTGACAGGCGATTCCGCTATGATCATATGTCTCGGCTTCTGACAATCGCTGTGGTCATGATCGAGTGTCGTTCCTGTACTGCCCCCTCTGTGACAAGAGTTTTTGTACACCGCGAGTGTCCCTACGACGATGAGTAATCCGCCCCACGAGACCTTGGTTGCGAACGATCGGCGGTGGTGTTTCAGCGCTGTCGAGGATGTCTCACGGACCTTCGCGCTGAGCATCGAACTGCTTGAGGAGCCGATCGACTCGTGGGTCTGCACCGGGTATCTCCTCTGTCGCACGGCCGACACAATCGAGGACGAAGCGACGATTCCGCTGGCCAAACGAGCGGACCTCCTGGAACTCTATCGTGATCTGCTCGATCCGGCAATCGACACTGACGTGGCGACATTTCTCGACGCCGTTGACGCCGTCCGACCGCCAGATGCCGACACCGATGCCGACTGGAGGGTGCTCATGCAGACCGATCGCGTGTTGCGAGTGTTTCGGTCGTTCGATCCGGCGGTCGCCGAATCGATGCGAGGGATTGTTCGAGAGATGGCAGCCGGGATGGCGACGATCCTCCGTCGACACGACGGCACCGGCGGGCTTCGATTAGAGACCGTCGACGAACTTGAGGAGTATTGTTGGTACGTCGCCGGCACGGTAGGGGAACTGTTTACGACGCTGCTGGCACACGTCGATTCGGTTACCGTCGATGAGCCCGATCCGGATGATGCGTGGGCATTCGCACTGTTGTTGCAACTGGTCAACATCGCCAAGGACGTCCGCCTCGACTACGAGACCGAGGATAACGTCTATCTCCCCGGGGAATGGTTGGCAGCCGAGGGGGTGGACCATGAGGCTATTGCGGACGACGGCACGATCGAACCGGTCATCAATGTCGTTCAACGTGTGATTAGCCACGCTGAAGCCCAGACCGATCGAGCCCGACAATACCTTGCGACGTTGCCGGAGAACGACGGCCGCGTGCTTGAGGCGGCGGCGCTCCCGTATTTGCTGGCCATCGGCACGTTACGGGAACTGGAGGGACGGATTCATGACGTCGTCACCGAACCCACAACAGTGAAACTCGAGCGACAGGAAGTCGAGGCACTCTATCAGCGGATGCAATACGGCATCACCCAATCGGAGCTCGATCAGTTGATCGCGAAGGTCAGAGCCGGGCCATCGGTGGAGGCCTACGCGGTCCAAAACTGAGCGCTTGAGGACATCCTGCTTCCGTCCGCTCGTCGTGTCGTTTTCACCCGTCAGCCGATCGGGATCCGGCTATCGGCAATGATCATTGTCGCCTTTACCGACGGGTGATACTCGATGGTCAGGCCAAAGGACATCCCACCGAAATCGAGCAGAAATCGCATCTGCTCGCCGTTTGCCACGATCGTGCTGTAGGGTATCTCCAATACGATACCGGCCGCCTCAGGTCCCGCCGTTAGGTTCAATCCCATCGAATACAACATAAAGAGGCTAATAAACGCCATCCCCCAGAGAACACACCCCGCGATGTAGACTGGCCACGATCGGGCGGGTTCGCTGTGGCTGACATCCTCCGGGATATCGTCCTCATCAAAACTCCATGGTGTTTTCATTCCTCTGGCTACCCCCGTTCGGCGGACCGTCGCCAGTCTATGTAGATCGATTCATAAGGCTGACTTGAAAATGAGGGATGAATTATCAAGGACGAAAATAGTCGACGTCGGGGTGTCGTCCCGGTTTGAATGGCAACGCGCACACGATAGCTAGTGGTTGATTGTTCACCTGTCACCTCTGCTGTGTTGAATTGACGGACTGCGGAGGTATCAGTAGTAAAGTTCGTGGGAA
>JBDGPX010000144.1:0-4296 GCA_042219475.1 Halobacteriales archaeon | reverse complement strand
CCCACGCGACGATCGGCGTTGGTGTCGTCGAGGCGATCGCAAACAGCGACTTTTCGGGTACGCTCAAGGTGTTCTTTCAACCTGGGGAGGAGATGGGCGTCGGCGGGGAAGTGATGGCTAAAAGCGGCCACATGGACGACATCGACTACTTCATCGCGATCCACATCGGCCTCGATAAGGATACTGGCGTGATCGTGCCCGGGCTAGATACATTCCTCGCAGTGAACTCCCTACGCGCGGAGTTCGAAGGGGAGCCGGCTCACGCCGGCGGCCATCCGGACTGGGGGAAAAACGCCATTCAGGCGATGACCACCGCCGTCCAGAACCTGTATGCGATCCCACGAAACGGTGACGGTGCCACCCGGATCAATGCCGGAAAGGTCGGGGGTGGCACGGCCACGAACATCATCCCCGAGGAGGCGTTCCTCGAATGTGAAGTCCGCGGGGAGACCACTGAATTAATGAAGTATATGCAAGCAAAGGCTGAAACGGTCATCGAGAACGCGGCCGCAATGCATGAGTGTACGGTCGACATCGATGCCAAACCGGGGACCCCAAGCGCCGACTGTGACGAGGCGCTGGTCGACATCGTCTGGTCGGCCGCCGAACGGACCGACGGCGTCACCGATGTGATCGACATCGAGGAATCGCTCGGCAGCGAGGACGCAACCCACATGATGCAACGTGTCCAGGAACACGGCGGCTACGCGACGTACATGGGTATCGGTGGCGGGAACGAACACGGCCATCACACGGCTCGCTTTGACATCGATGAGGAATCGATCAAAATCGGCGTCGACGTCCTGACGAACACGATCCTCGATCTCGCCGAGCAGCGCGCCTGATCGAGTCGTCAGGATCGACGCCGAGCGAAACCTTTTCGCGGTGGGTAGCGAGCACCCGTCATGGGTACGCCCGATCACGATCTCCTCGTCACGAACGGGTATCACAGCGCTCGGGACGATGTCGTCGATATCGCGATCAGCAACGGCACCATCACCGCAATCGAGTCGTCGGTCGACGGCGTCGCCGATCGGACGCTCGACGCCGATGGTCGGCTGGTGTCGCCGGGTCTCATCGACGCCCACGTCCACTACGATCAGGCGTTTTCCGCGGATTCTAACAGCGAACGGCGGCCCCGATATCACGACCAGTCCTTCGAGAAGGATCAGAGCATCCAGTGGAGTGCCGAAAACGTCGCCGAGACACCACGTGCAGAACTGACTGATCGAGCCATCAGAGCCGCCCGGATGGCCGCATCGAACGGTGTTCTACACGCCCGCGCCCACTGTTACCTCGATGGTGAATCGGGTGCGAAAGCCGTCAAGGCAGTGATCGACGCCCGTGATCGGGTTGCCGATCTCATCGATCTCCAGTTGGTCGCCTTTCCTCAGCGGGGGTTCCTCGCCGATCCGGGATCACAGGAAGCCGCTCACGAGGCGCTTAAGGCCGGCGCGGATCTGGTCGGCGGACTCGATCCCGCCTCGATCAATGACGCCATCGGGAAGACGATCGACGTCTGGTTCGACATCGCCGAGGCCCACGATGTCGACATCGACGCTCACCTCCACGACGCCGGATCGATCGGGCTGCACACGCTTGATCGGTTAGCACGGGCGACCGTCGACCGGGGGTTCGAAGGCCGAGTGACGGCGAGTCACAGCTACGCCCTCGCGGATACCGATCGGTCCGACCGGGATCCACTCACGCGAGCCGGTGGCCTCGAAGCGGCGATCGAGCGATTCCAAGCGGCGGATCTCCGGTTTGTGACCTGCTATCAGAGCACGCCACCGATGATGCCGCTCGAGCGGCTCATCGAGGCGGATCTGGTGGTCGGCCATGGGACCGATCAGGTGCGGGACATGTGGGGCTTTCACGGCAACGCCGACGTGCTCCAGGGCGCCCTGGTCGAATCGCTCAAACTCGCCCAATCCACCTACGGCACGAACGAGGGATTGCGGCTGTTATGGCAGCTCCTCACCCACGGCAGCGCCGAGGTCCTCGGACTTGAGGGTTATGGACTCGAAATCGGAACACCCGCCGACATCGTCATCCTCGATGCCCGGTCGCCGGAGTGGGCGATCACCACCCAACCATCGGTCCGGACCGTCATCAAGGACGGCCGTGTCATCGTCAAGGACGGGCAGCTCGTCGAGTAATCGGCGAACCCGGCCAGTATTGGCGCCGACGTGAACGTTTTTGCCCCCATCAATCGTTGCGCTCCTATGGACGCCGATCTGGTACTGCGGGGCGGGTCGATCATCACACTAGCCGACGAACGCCCGGAAGCTGAGGGGGTCGCTGTCGCGAATGGTCGAATCATCGCCGTCGGATCACGAGAGGAAATCGAGGACACGATCGGTCGTGGGACCGACGTCATCGAACTCGAAGGCCGGGCCGCGTTGCCCGGCTTCATCGATACTCACCTCCACATTCCGATGGGCGGCGCCCGCATGACACACGTCAACGCCCGGGCGCCGCCGAACGAGTCGATCGCAGACGTCAAAGAACGGCTCGCCGAACGGGCCGCCGAAACCCCCGATGACGAGTGGATCCTCGTCAGCGGCTACAATCTCGGACTAGTCTGGGAGGAGGACGGCCGCCATATCAATCGCTGGGACCTCGACGAGGCGGCGCCGAACAACCCGGTTCAGGTCAACAGCGTCGGCGGACACACCGGAAGTATCTACAATTCGGCGGCCTTGGAGATCGCCGGCATCGATGAGGACACGCCGGATCCGGAACCGCCAGCCGTCATCGAACGGGACGAGGACGGCCGACCGTCGGGATTGGTGAGCGAGGAGGCCGAGATCCCGTTGCACGAGGCGATTCCGGAGGAAACCCGCGAGGAGCGCAAGGCGAACATCGAACGAGCGATGGAGCAGCTGTTAGAGTGGGGGATCACGACCGCCCATGAGGCGAAGACGGTCCCGGAGGACCTCGAGCTGTATCAGGAACTCAAACGCGAGGGACGCCTCCCGGTCCGCGTGGGGATGATGCTCCAAGCCGACGCCGGTCCGGATCTCGGTGAGGAAGGGCTCGACGTGCAAACACGGCTCGAAGAGGTCGGCATCGAGACGAACTTCGGCGACGATCAGCTGTACATCGTCGGGGTGAAGTACTTCATGGACGGGGCGTTCACCGGCCGTACCGCGGCGATGTACGAACCATATGCGGGCGAACCCGTTCCGGAGGATTCACCCCAGTATAAGGGATTGCTCCATATCGATCCGGAATACTTCGCCGAACGGGTTGAGGAGGCTGTCGAGGCGAATCTCCGGGTCTGTGTCCACGGTCAGGGCGATCGCGGGATCGATCACATTCTTGATGCCTATGAGGCGGCGCTCGATCCGGATGACGACCACCGTTTCCGGATCGAACACGGCGGCCTGCTCAAACCCGAGCAACTCGATCGAATCGAAGATCTCGGCGTGAACGTTTCCTCATCGATCGGTTTTCTCGGCGGCGACGTCTCGCGCAACTGGGTCTACTGGGGCGAAGAACGGATGCCCTGGACCTATCCCGTCGGATCGCTTCAGGAACGCGGGATCCCGACCGGCGCGAACGGCGACTGGCCGGTGACGACCGGTGATCCGCGGGTCATGCTGAAGACGGCCGTCACGCGCCATACCGTCACCGACGACATCGTCGGGGCCGAGGAGTGCGTTCCGATCGAGGACGCGCTCGATCTATACGGTCCCGATGCAGCCCATCTTGGCTTCAACGAAGACGAGAAAGGGACCCTTGAACCCGGCAAACTCGGCGATATCACGGTTCTGTCGGATGATCCGCGGGCGGTTGACCCGTACGATATCACGAATATCGATGTCGAGTATACGATCGTCGGCGGCGACATCAAATACGACCGCGACACCGGCGTACAGTGGTGAAAAGCAAGGTGAGAGGAAAGAGCCGACCGCTCTGCCGGAATCGGAAGCGTGTTAATGATTGGCTCGCCCGATGGGAGTAGGATCGACTATGAGTACGGAGTATTATGTGACAGTTGATGGTGATCGGGTCGAAGGCCCGTTCGATCAGAAAGACGAGGCGCGGCGACGGGCGGCGGAGCTCTCGACCAACGAGATCTTTCTGACATATATGGTCGAGACCGTCGATACGAGTGACGTCACGGCTCAGGACTGACTGGATGCCGGCTGTGGCTGTGATTCCGGTATCGGACCGGAGAGACATCACGCAACCCGGTCTGTGAAAGCACGATAACGCTTCGGCGACGTGGACACGGCGGTAGCGGATGAAAGGTTGTGAAGGTAGAGGATGTAGGGAGGAATATGCAGG
>JBDGPX010000083.1:0-4415 GCA_042219475.1 Halobacteriales archaeon | reverse complement strand
GGCGGCTGCCGAAGAACAGACGGCCTCGCTTACGGAGGTCGCCGAACAGACCGAGTCGCTCGCCTCGGAAGCCGAGGATCTCAAACGTCGACTTGGGACGTTTACGATCGGCGATCGGACGGTCGATGCCGGACCTACACCCTCGGATCGGACCGAACCACTCCGACCGACCGCGGACGGTGGCGCCCCACAGCCTGACGGCTCCTGATAGGTCGGAGATGGGACGGACGTCCGCCTCGGGGCGTCACGCCACAGCGAGACTGATCCCAACGACGAAACTCAAGCCGGCGAGCCCCAGGAGGATAAGGCTCGTCGTCGGTTTGAGTTCGGCCACGCTGGCTTCAGCCCGGCGGGCGCTGATGATGGTTTCGATCCCGACGATTGCCGTGGCACAACCACCGACGAAGCTCGGGAGCAACCAGCTGGTCACTCCGGCTTGCTTGATCTGCAGGGCGGCAGCGCCGGCGAGAAAGACACCTGCGAGTAACGGTGCAACGCCGACAGATCGCTTGGAGGGCATTATCGGAGTATCCGTCGGTGTATCCCAATAATGTCACGATCACTCAGTTGTCATATGAGCTATCCCCGTCGACTCTCATCCAACGCTCTCCGAACGAGGGGATTAGTGAAGCGATTCATAGTTGCACCACCGACGTTGTCGGATCGTCAGAAACGACGTGCAAGCTGGAAGGCGTGAATCTTGCAGTAGTGTTACGCTGAAACCACTGGTAGCTACACTTATTGTATCAACTATCGAGTAGCGATCCCGGAACGAACTTCCCAGTTTCTCACGGATTTCGTCCAAGGACAGAATCATGCGAGTCTGCCACGACGATTCTGGCTGTGATCCCATCTTCGATAGCAAAAAAGTCGTGTACGGCGCCCTGTTCGACAAAGACCGCGTCACCCTCATCGATAGCATACGTCTCATTGATCCAGGTGTTGATAGACGGATCTCTATCAACTGTGACTATATCATGGTAACAATTAACAAGCAAGCCGTCGAAACAATCCATAGCACTCCGCCTGCCAATGGACTGATGGACAGCAATGCCATCCAGTGTACATTATCCAAGGTGAACCATGTCTACGGAAGCAAACAAGGAACTCGTCCGGAAGTACTTGAACGCGTTCAACGACCAGGATCACGACGCCTTGTCGGAAGTACTCGCCGCCGATGTCGTCGAACATGGCGTTCATCAAGAGTTACACGGCGTTGATGACATTCTGGACTATCTCGATGCGCATTTCGAGACGTTCCCCGATTACTCGGGCACCACCGATGCAATCATCGCTGAAGACGATCTCGTGACAGTCCGGTATACCGTCAGCGGAACACACACCGGCGAATACCAAGACATCGAGCCAACCGGACACAACACCCAGTGGACCGGGATCGCTATGTATCGCATCGAAGACGACGAGATTGCCGAAATCTGGATCGAAGAAGACAGACTCGGTCTGCTCGAACAACTCGATGCTGTCGAGCCCAAACCCGCCCATTTCCGGGTCTAACGGGCGCTCTCCATATTGCCGGGTCGTCTTTCCGATCACCCGCTCCAGTGATTTAAGACAGGCTATTCACCCCGGACGGGGGACAACGGGGTAGGGCTGAATATTGTGGCAGAAATCGTGGGGGACCACGAGTGGGATATCCGGTTCGTTGCGAGCACCGGTGGTGCGGCTCGTTTTGAGACTACGGGCGTCGAAGTCGTTGCTGAGTCGACGCTTTCTGTCGGTCACCCAGTTGGGTGGCTCTTTGTGATCCGTTGAGGTAGCAACGATCCTGCTACCCATTATATGACCGTTGACGGTCTGGGAATTGACATGCGCGACCAGATCGATCACGTTACGGTTGCCTGGGACGATCTTACGGAGCTTCGGACCCGGTTCGCGACCGCCGGGCTCGACCCCGAGTACGGCGGCGAACATGACAACGGAGTCACGCACATGGCGGTCGTTGGCTTTTCCGATGGGAGCTACGTCGAGCTCGTCTCGACGGTCGATACTGGCGACGGTGACGCCGACGCATCCCTCTGGGGCTCCTATATTACTGGCAACGCCGGTCCAGCGGCCTGGGCACTCGGCGTTGAGGACGTCGGGCGGCCAAACGGGCCATCGATGCGGGCTTGCCGGTCAGCGGTCCAGACCAACTGTCGCGGGAACGACCGGATGGCCGGGTGGCCGAATGGGACGAGGCGTTCATCGGTACCGATGCTGATCGGGAGAAACTCCCGTTCGTCATCGCGGATCGGACCCCGCGATCGTATCGTATCGAGCCCACACCGGTCGTTGCGACGGGGCCGCTAACGGGACTGGAGATGGTCGTGATCGCCGTCGAGGATATCGACGAGGCAACCCGATTGTTCGGTCGGTTGTACCGGCTTCCCACGCCACGACCGGTCGAAAGTGATCGCTTTGAGGCATCCTTAGCGGTATTCCCGGGATCCCCCGTTGCGTTCCTGGCTCCACGGCCGGGTTCGACGCTTGAGGACCGGTTGACTCGGTTTGGAGAATCACCGTGTGCCTATCTGATCGGCACGTCCGACTTCGAGGCGGCGCTCGATCGATATCCCCTCGCTTCCGTCGATAACTGGGACGGTCGCCAAGTGGCGTGGTTCGACACGGATCCGCCGGTCGACCGGCTTGGCGTCATCGAACAGGACGCGAGCGAGGATCGCTAACCGACGTGGGGCGAGTATACGTCTGTAGCGGGTACCACTTCCCCACAACAATCCGTTACAGCGGTCGCGAAGGTGGGACGGCCGCTTTGTCCCGGCTACATGCACTGGTACCCACGCCCCCGGTCAATAGTCAAACGCTCGTTTGACATTTGACCGATCATTCACAATCCGGCGACCGGTTCAGCCCCAGCTGCCGGCCGCTTACCGTCGTCCTCGTGATCGCGACCGATTCGGATACGACCGGTTATTCGGGCCGATTGTCGATGGTGACTTCGCGTGAGGCTTCGATCGATTGTTCGAACCGGGATTCCGGCGTGTCGGCTGAACTCGCGGGGTCGGCTGTCCGATCGGTATCCGAGGCACCCTCATCCACCCACCAGCGGCTCGTTCGATCCGCCGGATCGGCGGTTCTAAACGGTGGTGCCAGCGCGGATCGGCCCGCGGGCTCGAGGCTCAGCCCCGTCCAGTATCCGACGTGCCAGCCGACTGCCTTTGGTTTGATACCCGCGAGAGCAATACGGATCTGGGTCAGATACTCCCGACGGTCGTCACCGTCGAGGTCGATCCCGGCCGAGGTTGCACAGGACCCGACCATGACGCCTTCACACGTGCCTTGTGGCCAGTACCCGATCACGATGTTTGCCCGCGATCGCCGATCGACGAATCGAAATGAGATCGACTCGGGTACCGTGCCCTCGGCACCGTCCTGATAGTAGGCAAGCGCGTGGCGGATCTGGTCGTAGTACCGCTTGGTTTTCCACGGCGGCAGTCGGTCCTGAGCGACGTAGACTGTCAGGGTCGATCGGCCCCACGGATTGGCTCGCTCGCGTTGGGGAGCTGTCGGCGCGTGGTCGCCGCATACTGCGGTCGCATGAGTTCCGTCGGTGCCTCGCCGTGTCGGATCCCGACGATGTGGCCGAATTCGTGTTTGAGTACACGCCGTGTGGTCGCTTTGGTATACTCGGCGTCGATCCGGACGAGTGCCGGGTGATCGATCGACGAACCGGGCTCGATGATCGGCGCACAGCCCAGTTCCCAGCGGGCCCTCGTACAGTCGATATCGGGTTTAAACCGGACGACGATATCGGGATTCGCCGCGGCCGGACGGAGTGTGAATTTGACCGGATAGGTGGCATATTCGTTCCCTGCGGTGTTCCAGTACTCGAGTGCGTCCGCGACGAGTCGGGATACGTTGGATTGGTTGGTTGTCGTCCGATCGATGGCGACGATCAGTTCCTCGGTGCCCCATGGACTCGCTTGGTTTCCAGATGCATTCGTGATCGTCTCGGTCGTCTTCGGGCCTGCCGTCCGGGTACTCGTCGGTTCTGATTCGATCCCTTGGGGTGCCTTCCGTAGGATCGACTCGGCAGTCGGGGCCGACACCGATTGTACGTCCGCTCCGTTCGTGGTCGATTCCAGCGATGCAGCGCTGGACAGCGGGCCGGCTGTCACAATCAGCAGGCTCACGAGGAGGGCAAGGGCGGGCGGCCAGCGGGTCACACGTCTATTCTAATCGATAGAGCCGTCGGTTTTCAATCTTCAGGTTTTCTGCCCGCTCGATCCGGCTGAATCGAACCGGTCTGACTGTAGCGTAGTCCGGAGAGAAACGATCCCGGTCGCCGACCCGTTCGATCACGTCTCCTGCGAAGGCAGCTATTTATTCGACGGTCGTGTGCCACCGCCATGGACTTCGAGCCCTCTGATCGGGTCCGGGAGCTCAAGGATCGGATC
>JBDGPX010000080.1:0-4588 GCA_042219475.1 Halobacteriales archaeon | reverse complement strand
CCACCGAGACCAAGCCGTTCTTCCGCACCAAGGAGTTCCTCTGGCAGGAGGGCCATACGGCCCACCGCGACGAGGAGGCCGCCTGGGCGGAGACAGTCCGGCGGCTGGATCAGTACGAACGGCTCTACGAGGATGTCCTGGCGATGCCGGTCCTTCGGGGGCGCAAGCCCGAACACGACAAGTTCCCCGGCGCCGATACCACCACGACGGTCGAGGCGTTGATGCCCGATGGCAAGTCCGTCCAGGGCGGAACCAGTCACTATCTGGGGACGAGCTTCGCCGAGGCCTTCGAGATCACCTACGCCGACGAAAGCGAGGACGAGCGGATGGCGCACACCACCTCCTGGGGACTCTCCTGGCGGGCACTGGGGGCGTTGATCATGACGCACTCCGACGATCAGGGCCTCGTGTTGCCACCGACAGTTGCGCCCGATCAGGTCGTCATCGTCCCGATCTGGCAGGAGGACACCAAGTCGATGGTCCTCGATTACGCGCGTGCCATCGCCGACGCGCTCGATGACGCCGGCATCCGGGTCCGTCTCGATGATCGCGACGAGCGCAATCCTGGCTTCAAGTTCAACGAGTGGGAGCTCAAGGGTATTCCCCTCCGTCTGGAGATCGGCCCCAACGAGGTCGAAGACGAGACCGTAACCGCCGTCCATCGTCCCGACGGCACCCAGGCCGGGATCGACCGGGAGGACATCGCCGCGTCGGTCGAGGAACACCTCGATCAGGTCTACGAGACCCTCTATGCGGCCGCTGAAGAAACGCTCGAGGAGAACGTCCGTACCGCCGACGAACCCGAGGATATCATGGGGACGATCGGGCAGTACGGTGGTTACGTCAAGACCGGCTGGTGTGGCGACGAAGCCTGTGAGGCGGCGATCAAGGAGAAAGTCGCCGCCGAAATCGTGATGGTTCCCTTCGACGAGGACGAAGAGCCGATCCACGAGGTGTGTTCGATCTGCGGCGAGGACGCCGTCGAGACGGCGTATTTCGCAAAGTCATACTGATTTTGGCTGCTTCGTCGATGCACGCCTTTTTCGAACGGGTCGTCTCGATTATGGTTGTGTATATTTGGCGATGCGTTCGGGCGTGATCTCCCCGAACGTGATCCGCTGTCCACCGTGATCGTCGATGAACGAGTCCGCATCATCCACCACCGAAAAGGGAAGCAGCGCCGGACCCATCCCGCCGGACACCTCGCTCTCCATGACGTAGGTCATCTCGGTCGCATCGCCGAACGTCTCGGCGGCTGTCGGGGCGGAGATGACCGTTCGATCGCCGGCCCCCTCCGAGAGGGTGTATTCGACCGTCGAGTAATCGGTCACGTAGATGGCCTCGGCGGTCCAACCGGCACGCTTGTGTTCGAAGTAGTACGGAAAGAGCCCGAACGTGAGCGTGTGAAACCAGGCTGGGTTGTCATGACCGTCGGGAGTGTGTGACCGATAGAAGATCTGTCCGTTTGGCCCGCCGTGATCGCCGATCACCATGCCGCCCCGGTCGTCGAGCTTTTGCCCGGAGAGGTCGACCGGCGTCGGCGTCTGCTGACCCGACTCACCCCTGGTCCCGCTGAGACAACCGCTCACTCCACCCGTATAGCCCAGTGTCGCGATGGCTTTGAGTACCGTCCGCCGGTCCATGATATCGATTGAGTGCGTGTAGTCAAAGCCTCTTTTGCTCCCGTCTCGGATGGCTGTTGTCCCGAGCGATGGTCCCTCCATGTCGTCCCGGATGCCGGAAACGCCATCGTTTTGCCCCGCTCACCCGTCCGGCCGGGCATGGCCGGAACTGCTGGATCCGCACTCGTCATCGGTGGGACACGCTTCATCGGTCGCCACACCGTCGAGGAACTACTCGATCACGACTACGCCGTGACGATCTTCAACCGCGGCAACCACGACAACCCCTTCGCCGACACCGACGCTGTCGATCACATCGAGGGCGATCGTACCAACGATAGCGCCCTCGAGGCGGCGGGGAAGACCGCCGATCCCGATATCGTCATCGACACCGTCGCCTACAAGCCCCGCGAGGTCCGGGCGGCGACGACGATCTTCGATGACGTCGACGGCTACGTCTACATCTCCAGTGGCGATGCCTATGCCCAGGACGACATCCCCAAGCGTGAGGGCGTCACGCCGCTGCGAGACTGTACGGCCGAACAGGCAACCGACGACTCTTCCGAGACGTACGGTCCCCGGAAAGCCGAGGGCGACCGGGCGATCTTCGCGGCCGCCGAGGCGGGCGTCAACGCGATGAGTGTTCGGCCCTGCATCGTCTATGGCCCCTACGATTACACCGAGCGGATGGATTACTGGATCGACCGTGTCAACCGCTTCGATCGCATCGTCGTCCCCGGGGATGGGCAGAACATCTGGCACCGGGCGTATGTCGAGGACGTGGCGGCGGCGTTACGGACGGTAGCCGAAGACGGCGAGCCCGGCGAAGTCTACAACGTCGGCGACCGCCGGGCGGTCACGATCGACGACATGATCGACCTGATCGCCGAGGCGCTCGGGACGGATGTCGAGACCGTCCACGCCAGTGATCGGGAGCTTGGCACCGCCGACCTCTCGATCGATGACTTCGTCCTCTATCGGGAGTATCCACACCTCCTCGATACGGATAAGCTCGCCGCCCTCGGCTGGGAATCGACACCACTGTCGACGGCGATGACTCGGACCGTTGAGGAACACCTCGACAGCGATCGTGATGGCAGCGAATATGACCCGGGCCGTGCGGCCGAAGAGCGTGTCCTCGACGTACTGGATACGATCTGATCGGGATTGGATCGCGCACCCTTTTGTCCTTCGCCGCCTCGATCCAGGGCATGACTGACGCGCTGATCATCGGCGGTACGCAATTCATCGGCCGCCATACCGTTGTGGAGCTGCTCGACCACGGGTACGACGTGACGATCTTCAACCGCGGTAACCACGACAACCCCTTCGCCGACACCGACGCTGTCGATCACGTCGCAGGGAATCGCAAAGACCGTGCGGACCTCGAACGGGCCGCCGCGACCGATCCCGATATCGTCATCGACTGTGTCGCGTACTATCCCGATGAAGTCCGCACCGCGACCGATGTCTTCGCCGACGTCGACGCCTATGTCTTCGTCTCGAGCGGAGCAGCCTACGGCGAACACACCATCCCCCAGCGGGAGGACGAAACGGGCCTTCACGATTGTACGCCCGAGCAGGCGACCGACGACTCCATGGAGACGTACGGCCCACGGAAGGCCGAGGGCGACCGGGCGGTGTTTGCGGCCGCCGAGACGGGTGTCAACGCGATGAGCGTCCGGCCGGTGTTGGTGTATGGCCCCTACGACTACACCGAGCGGTTCAACTACTGGATCGACCGCGTAAACCGCTTCGATCAGGTGTTGGTTCCCGGCGACGGCTCGCGGTTGTTACATCACGTCTACGTCGAGGACGTGGCGGCGGCGCTGCGGACGGTAGCCGAAGACGGCGAGCCTGGCGAGGCCTACAACGCGGCCGATCGGTTCACGTTCTCCCTTGAGGGATCGCTCGAACTGGTCGCGGATGCGCTCGGGACGGACGTTGAGGTCATCCACGCCAGCGAGTACGACCTCGCGATGGGTGATCTCACCCCGGATGACTTCGTACTCTACCGATCGACACCGCAGGTAACGGCGACCGAGAAACTCCATGCTTTGGGCTGGGATTCGACGCCGCTGACGACCGCCGTCGAGCGGACGGTCGAGGATTACCTCGCCAGCGACCGGGACGGGAGCGAGTACGATCCGGGCCGTGTGGCCGAAGAACGGATCATCGAAGAGTTGACGAGCTGACGGCCGGGAGAGCAAACGGTTTGTGGCACGGCCGCCAGACGAACGGTAAGGGATGTTCGAGAAGGCCACGTGGATCCGCCTGCCGCGGAACGTCGTCGTCGGTCATAACGTGCTCGAGGAGACCGTCGCCGTCGTCGAGGATCTCTATCTCGGGGGGCGGCCACTGGTGGTGACGAGCCCGACGCCGCGGGCGGTCGCTGGTGACCGCGTCGTCGACGATTTCGAGGCAGCAGGGCTGGATCCGGCCGTTGTCGAGATCGAGGAGGCGAGCTTCGACTCCGTCGAGCGCGTCGTCGAGGAGGCGCGATCGAACGATCCCGGCTTCCTCGTCGGCATCGGCGGCGGGAAGGTCATCGACGTCGCGAAGATGGCGGGCGACGAGATCGACCGGGGGTTCGTTTCGATCCCCACAGCGGCCAGCCACGACGGGATCGTCTCCGGGCGTGGCTCGATCCCCGAGAAGGATACCCGCCACAGCGTCGCCGCGGAACCGCCGCTGGCGGTCGTCGCCGATACCGGCATCCTGGCGGACGCACCTTGGGAGTTGACGACCGCCGGCTGTGCCGACATCATCTCGAACTACACGGCAGTGAAGGATTGGCGGCTCGCCAACCGTCTTCAGAACGTCCAATTCTCCGATTACGCCGCGGCCCTCTCGGAGATGACCGCTGAAATCCTCGTCGAGAACGCCGACTCGATCCGCCCCGGACTCGAGCAGTCGGCCTGGATCGTCGTCAAGGCGCTCGTCTCCTCGGGGGTCGCCATGTCCAT
>JBDGPX010000014.1:0-4635 GCA_042219475.1 Halobacteriales archaeon | reverse complement strand
GAGTGATGTCGACACCGAGACGGAGATGCTCATCCAGCGTAGTCTCGATCGGCTGACCGCCGACCGGACGACCTTCGCGATCGCCCACCGGCTCTCGACGGTCAAGGATGCCGACAAGATCGTCGTCCTTGAGAACGGCCGGATCGTCGAGCGGGGCACCCACGAGGAACTGCTCGGCGAGGACGGGCTCTATGCCCACCTCTGGGGCGTCCAGGCCGGCGAAATCGATCAGCTGCCCGAGGAATTCATCGAACGGGCGGCCCGCCGGTCGGCCCAGACCGAGGCCGGTCAGGACTGATGGCGGCGGTTCTATCACCGTGGCTCATTCGGATTGAGCTCCGATCCCGCCGGGCTTTATGCGCCAGCGCCCGATCCGGCGGGTATGCGTCTCGGAGACCAGGCCTGGCCCGACGCCGACGATGCCGTGACGGCGTCCGACCTCGCGATCGTGCCTGTCGGGAGTACCGAACAACACGGCCCCCACGCCCCACTGGGCACCGATCACCTCACCGCCGCTGCCGTCGCCGACGCCGGCGCCGAACGCTATGACGACGATGTCGCCGTGACGCCGGTGATCCCCATCGGGATCTCAGAGGAACACCGACAATTTACCGGCACGCTCTGGGTGTCGCCCGATACCTTCCGGGCGTACGTCCGTGAGACCGTCGAGAGCCTGCTCCATCACGGCTGGAGCCGTATCGTCCTCGTCAACGGCCACGGCGGTAATACCGACGCTCTCAACGAGGTCGCCCGCCGGCTGACACGTCGGCATACGGCGCTGGTTACGGCGTTCACCTGGTTCGATGAGGTCGGCGAGCACAGTTCGTTGATGGGTCATGGTGGCCCCCTCGAAACGGCCTTGATGCGACACGCCCACCCGTCGTTGATCAACGAGAACCGCATCGAGGCGGCTCGAGCGGGCGCCAGCGACCGGTGGGGTGATTGGCAAGGCCGGGTGAACCTCGCGGTCGATACGGCGGAATTCACCGACAACGGCGTCGTCGGCGATCCGGGCGATGGTGATGCGGCTTTCGGCGACGAGTTAGAGACGGCGGCCGCAACGTCGTTGGCAGCCCTGCTCGATCGGATGGCCGATCGTGATCTCGACCGGCCAGCACACAAATAACGGCGGTCGGCACTGACCGGATTGAGAGATGACCGGGATTGTTGGTTTCGGCGCCGGTCTCGGGATCAGTCGTCGTCTTCCTCGAACTCCTCGAGATCGCCCCGGAGCTCCGGCAGCGTGCTCGTGAGATCGCTGACCTGACTGTGGGCCGTCTCGATGCGCTCGAAGACGGCTTCGACGGCCGCGATCTCCTCTTCGAGGTCCTCGGCGTCCTCGAAGGCGTCGGCGCGCTGGCCCATTGTGTACCACTTCTTGGCGTCCCGGAGGTGGTCCATCGCGTCGTCGGTATCCAGCGCCGATTTGAGGCCATTGAGCACCCCGAGGACGTTGTCGGCGTCGGTCTCCCAGATGCTGTCGGCCGGTGGGAGGGCCGCCCGGGCCTCCGCGAGGGCGCCCTCGACGTCCTCGCGCATCTCGTTTGCCGCCTCGCTGAAGAGCTCGTCGTCGTCGAGCGTAGTCTGGCTCATGGCCAGTGATTTGAGTCCGGTGAAATTAAAGGCATGCCCGAAAGCGGAAGTGAATCTCCCCTTCTCATTTCGCGAAACGGTGGGCCAACCCCCACCAAAGTATAACAGGATAACGACCGATGACGGCAGTATGAGCGACGACAACGGTACGGATGCCTCGACCGAGATCGAGACCGAGACCGAGACCGAGACCGAGGCCGGGGATTCCGAAATCGACTACGATGCGGAGGCCGAAGAAATCCTTGAGGGACGGCCCTCCTTCGAGCCGCGCGATCTGAGCGACGAGGCATACACCGACGAACTCCGTGAACAGCTGCTGGATACCTTTGATGTATCCGCTGACGCGGCCGATCAGGTGGTCGAATTGGCCCGGCAAGCGAAGAACGATCCGCAATTCGGCGGGTCGGCTGAGTCACGGAGCGACACGTCCGGTGGAGCCCTCCTGGGCAATCCCGATTACGTCATCCACCATCTCGAACAGATCTCCGCCGACTCGCTACAGGAGCGGTGGAACGCGTGTATCGACGACTGGGGGTTTGTCCATAGTGTCGATATCGACGACTACCTTATCGAGTGAAGCCGGCGCCGGTTCTCGGTGATCCCTTTTGGGCCCGCGACCCGCTGTTACTCGTTGACCGCGATAACTTCCATCCGTGGATAGCCATCGACCATCGCCATCTCGGTGAGAACCTCGACGTCCTCGTATTCGATGACGATCTCGACTTTCATGAACCGACCCGTCAGCTCGGTGTAGCCGTGGTCGATCGCCGCCGCGAGTTCCTCGGTGAGGATGTCGACGGTGACCGACTCGCAGTGAGGTTGATTCTCGATGGCCTCTTCGATCCCTCGGGCGAGACTTTCGGCGCTGTCGGGGCTCACGGGCGTGCCGGCGAACTGGTGATAGAGCGAGCCGAACTTGATCCCCGCCTCGAAACACGCCGTCTGGGCGTCGGTCGGTGACATACCGATCCCCACGACCGCGGGGACAAAAGGCACTCGGCTGATCGTCGCGTTCGGCGTCCAGTCAGGTACTTTCGCCGCCGGATTCGACGACGAGCTCGCCTTCATCGCGGGCGACGATGGCACCGACGGTGTTGTTCTCGTAGATGGCCATGCCGTTGGTCTGGGCGAGGACGTAGCCGTCGTGATCGGCGGTCATCGTCTCGATGCGTTCGCCGTGTGGGGTGACGATATCGGCGATGGGATCGCCCGCTTTGAGGACGTCACCCGGTTCGATCCGTTCCCGGAGCAGACCAGTCGTCGGGGCGTACGGTCCGGGGATCCGCTTGACCGGATAGTCGACGGGATCGGCCGGGGCGGCCTCGTTCGGCTCGGGATCGCCGGGGAGCATCTCCATGGCCCGCAACACGTTGTCGACCCCTGTCACCGCGGCCTGGCGGTTGTCCGCTTCGACGACGCTGTGGCTGCCGAGTTCGGGGGTAAACGCCGGGATTCCCGCGGCGTTGATCGCCGCACACTCAAGCGAGCGATGGAGCCCGTATGCCTCCTGGATGTCGACATCGTACTCCCGCACCGGCGGCAAGCCAAAGGCCGCGACGAGGCGTTCGGTCTCGGCGGCGAGTGCCTCGGCGGTCTCCTTGTCCCGATCATCCCCATAGCGCACCCGTTCGAGGATCGTAAACGCCCGCTCGTTGATCCCCGCGGTGTGGAGTGAGACCAGCGCGTCGGCCGTCTCGGTCAGCAGGTCGAACAGCTGACGGTTGATCAGCTCCTGGAACCGTGGTGGGCGGGATCGATCGTCGACACCATACGGGAAATAGCGGTTCGGATCGGTTCCGTTGTAGTAGGACCGGCGTTTGTTGCGTCGAACGCCCGCCGGGTTCACGATCGGGAGACAGACGACGGTCCCGCTGAGTCGATCGGGGAGCTCCTCGGTCATCACGTCCTGGGCGGCCGCCAATCCGGTGATTTCGTTGCCGTGGATCGCGCCGGTCACCCACAGCGTCGGGCCGTCGCGCTCGCCGCGAGCGATCATGACCGGGAGCCGCTCGGGGATACCGGTCGGGAGAGTCGCGACGTCGAGCCAGCCGGTGGTCATTTCACCGGGAGTTGCGGTCGCGGTACCGATCGTGAGGGTCATCGTATGCTCTCCGGTGTATCGACGCTAAAGGGTGCCGTTCGCGGTAGCCACGAGGAACCATACGTTACTTACCGGTGCCTGTCACAGCTTCCGACGATGGATGGTCCGGTTCTGCTGACGGGGGCACTCGGTCACGTCGGCACGGCGATCCTCGATGGGTTAGGCACCGTCTACGACTGGCGGCTGCTGGATCGCCGCCCGGCCGACGATGTCGATCACGAGTTGATCGTCGCCGACATCACCGACGAGACGGCCGTCCGCGAGGCCGTCGATGGGACCGATGCCGTCATCCACCTCGCGGGTGATCCTCGTCCCGATGCCGGTTGGGAGAGCGTGCTTCGTAACAACATCGACGGGACCCACACCGTCTTCGAGGCCGCCGTCGAGGCCGGTGTCGAGAAGGTCGTCTTCGCCTCTTCGAACCACGCCGTCGGCCACTATGAGACCGATCGCGCGCCCGATATCTACCGACCGGACGACGCGTTTATGCTCGACGGAACGGAGTTTCCCCGTCCGGGAAATCTCTACGGCGTCTCGAAGGGTGCTGGCGAACTCCTCGGACGGTACTATCACGATGAGTACGGCCTCTCGGTGGGCTGTGTCCGGATCGGTAACCTCACCAAGGACCATCCACCGCGTGATTACGAGCGCGGTCAAGCGATGTGGCTCTCCCATCGGGACTGTGCCCACCTCTTCGATCGGTGTCTCCAGGCGTCCTACGGGTTCGAGATCGTCTATGGCATCTCGGACAACGACCGCAAGTACTACTCCCTCGAACGGGCCCGTGAAGTGCTCGGGTATGACCCCCAGGACAACTCCGCCGACTACAGCGAGTGACACCGCTCGTTCTCGGCTTCCACTGCGGTTTGGGACCGTTTAATCGCCGCTAACCGCGATTACGGGCTCACGGTCGAAGGGATCATAACCGCTGGTCCTGAGAG
>JBDGPX010000074.1:0-4856 GCA_042219475.1 Halobacteriales archaeon | reverse complement strand
CTCCAGAGGACGGCAGAGAATATCTCAGTTTCCACCAACAGTGCAGACAGCACCGTGCCACGAATCGATGTGCGACTAGTATCATTTATATGATTTGCCTAATACAGTCTGGATTGTCCACGCTGGTGTCGCGTTTTTGTCCCCCTCCCCTCACCCAAAATACGGCACCGGTGTGGACACTTCCCCTTCCCTCATCCGATCCCCTCTACTGCTGTCTGATCCTCCCTCCCCTCCCATCGGCTGGGGCCGTGGGGATCGACGAGGTCGGTGGCTCCGATGAGCGGGACCGACGTTGGCTTGCATCGATGCAATCGGATCCGCTGTTGTCCCCGGATGAGCTGAAACGGTTTCCCGATCGAATCGGCCTACTTCCCTCCCAGTTCCCCTCCCTCCGCGGAACGGGCGGTGTTCGAGCCTATCGATGCTGACGTGTGTGTCTCGGACCCACTCGCCTACCCCCAGCGTGGTGATAGGGAAAGATTCTCAGCAGGATATCTCCGGTGTTTTATATCAGTTGCCGATGTGCTTCCTTGGTAAACGGTGGATAAACGTGATCATCGCCGAATTCACCCTGGATCATCCGATCTTTCGGTGCCCCTTTCGCACCGTCCCTGACGTCGAGATCGTGTGGGAACAGACATCGGATCAGCTCGTTGGCTCGAGACAGATGATCGTGTGGGTCCAGTGCGACGACTTCGAGGCCTTTGAGACCGCGATCGAGAGCGATCCTGGGACACAGAATCCCGAGATGCTCTCTGAAGCCGACAACCGACGGTTGTACCGTGTCGATTTGACCGAGCGTGGCCTCGAAACCAACCTCTCAATAAAAACGAATGACGTCGGCGGGATACTGCAACGGGCGGTCGGCACGACCGACGGATGGCGATGTCGGGTCCGCGTTCCCAATCGGGACGCTGCCGAGGAGATTTATCAGTTCTATCGGACACGAGATATCGAATTCACCTTTCATCGTCTCTACGAACAGACCGACTGGATTGAGGACAGCGGCCCGAAGTTGACCGAGGCACAGCGAGAAATTTTGATCGAAGCGGTCGAATGTGGGTTCTTGAATATCCCCCGGGACTCGACGCTTGCCGATCTCGCTGATCGACTCGGAATCTCCGAGACGGCAGCCTCTGAACGGTTTCGGCGGGCGGTCAAAAATCTCACGCGGCGGACCGTTCACTCGTGATAGTCTCGGAAAACGGTCACCCGAACGTCGGCGCGTGAGACGTTTTGTTCCGTCCGTCGACGTCCGCGACTACAACCATTTAGGCGAGGGGATCGTTGGATGAGCCATGTCCGGGATTCACGAGGCCCAACGTGTGGGGATCCTCGCCGACGCGCAGAATCTCTATCATACCGCCCAGAGCCTCCACAGTCGAAATATCGACTACACCGCATTACTAGATCACGCCGTTCAGGATCGTCGGCTCATCCGGGCGCTGGCCTACGTGATCAAGGCCGACGCGCCCGAGGAAGAACGGTTCTTTGAGGCATTGGCTGACATCGGCTTCGAGACCAAGATCAAAGAGATCAAAACCTACGCCGACGGGTCGAAGAAGGCTGACTGGGACGTCGGGATGAGTCTCGATGCGATCACGCTCGCGGATCACGTCGACGTGATCGTTCTCTGCACCGGCGACGGCGATTTCACGCGACTCTGCTCCCACCTCCGTCACAAGGGCGTCAGGATCGAAATCATGAGCTTTGCCGAATCGACGGCCGATGAACTCGTTGCGGCGGCTGATAGTCACGTCGACATGAGTGAACGGATCGACACCTTTCTCCTCTAAGCACCGAAAGACGCGCCGCTCGGCGGGTGGATGCGGATCGGCGTTGACGGGTCCCCCACCGTCTCGGTCAGATGGAGTTCGGATCGGTTGTCCCCAGCAGGAGCGCGCTACCGGCCATCCCGACGGCGACCACCCCAGTAACCGCGGTCGGGACCGTCGCAGTGACAGCCTCGGATTGCAGGAGAACAAGGCTGCTGACGACGAGCAGTAATCCCCCAAGGACCACTTTCCGTGTGTCCATGCTCAAGGAGTGGTTTGCTAGCCTCCAATATAAACGATTCCGATTCGTCGTGTCGGCTCGGTTAGGACGAAACGCTTTCGACCGTCGGGCCGGAACCGGTTCGATATGGATGCCGCCCCGTCCGATCGAGATCTCTCGCTCCTCCGTACGGTCGGCGACTATCAGTTCGGGGCCGACGCTGGCCGGGCTTTGTTCCCCGATGATTCACTCACCATAGAACGTTCAAGTTCCGGCCGTCCCCGGCAAATCAAGGCGCCGGCGGGCCGGTTGGTCACTTACACGACGGAGGGGCGATTTTCGCTGGGGATCACCGGCGGCGAGCGGCTGCACCGCTCGCTCGCTCCGCCGGCCTACCGCGTCGTCGTCGGTGACGAGAGCGAACCGTATGTCCGGGAGGGACGGAACGTCTTTGCGAAATTCGTTGTCGACGTCGATCCAGCGATCCGCACTGGCGATGAGGTCATGGTCGTCCATAGCGCCTTCGACGGCGAGCTGATCGGGGTCGGTCGGGCCGAACTGTCGGCGACGGCGATGGCCGACTTCGAAACCGGCATGGCAGTGATGGTCCGATCGGGCATCCCGGCGAATGCCGAGTAGCTCGGAGCGAACGTCACCCTTTTCTCGCGTGGGAGCGACCCTTTGGGTATGTTTGGCGGCGGCGGACTCGATCCCAGCAAGATGAAGCAGATGATGGACCAGATGGGGATCGACTTAGAGGAGCTCGATGCTTCCTCGGTCGTGATCACCCTCGAAGACGGCGGGGAACTCGTCTTCGACGAACCGGACGTCACGCGGATGGATGCCCGCGGCGAGCAGACGTATCAGATCATCGGCGATCCCGACACTCGTGAGGCCGCGGCGGCGGTCGAAGATGCCGATGCCGATACGGATGATGACGGTGGTATCCCTCAGGACGACATCGATCTGGTCGTCCAGCGCACCGGAGCCGACGAGGCGGCCGCTCGCGAGGCCCTCGAAGCCGAGAACGGCGATCTGGCGGCGGCGATCAATCGCTTAGAGTGAGCGTTCTGTTAGTCTACGAGGACCGCGAGTATCTCTGTGCCCGTGGGAGTGAGCTCCAGACCGACCTCGGTGTCGTTGAGATCCCGGCCGATGTCGATCCCGGCGAGACACTGCAGACCCATCTCGGCACCGAATTCACGGTCCGTCGGCTCCGTGGTCCCGATCTGTTCAACCATCTCGAACGGACCGGCGCCCCGATGATGCCACGGGACATTGGGCTGATCGTCGGCGAAACCGGGATCGAATCGGACGATCGGATCCTCGATGCCGGTACTGGAACGGGCGTGTTGGCGGCCTATCTCGGCCGACTTGGCGCTGAGGTCGTGACCTACGAGCGTGATCCCGACTTCGCCGAGACGGCCCGCGAGAACATGACTCTCGCCGGTGTCGACGAACAGGTTTCCGTCCGGACCGGTGATATCACGGCGGCCCTTGATGAGCTGAATGACTTCGATGCCGTCACCCTCGATACTGAGGACGCACCGGCGGTGGTCCGCCGGGTCCCCGATCTGGTCGTCCCGGGAGGGTTCGTTGCCGTCTACTCGCCGTTCGTCGAGCACACCCGTGCGGTTGCTCAAGCCGCCGAGGCCGCCGACCTAACGTCGGTCGAGACGATCGAGACCATCCAACGTCGGATGGACTTCGACGAACGGGGTTCTCGGCCCCAAACGGCTGGTGTCGGCCACACGGGCTACCTGACTTTTGCCCGTCACGGCTAAACGACGGCTACCGGCTACACCGACAGCGGCTTATCGCCTCAACGAACAGTGTCTGGAGCCGAGCGACGAACGGATCGGCACGTTAGTGGTCGTCCTCGCGCCACTTGTGGCCGCACTCGGTGCAGGTGAAAAACCGCGTTTCGGACTCGTCGGCCGCCCGGATCTGTTTCATCTCCCATCGTGCCCGATCGTGGCCACACTCCGGACAGCGAGCGTCCGTCGTCGGACCGATCTCCTCGGCGTCGACGTCGGAGGTGTCGACGACCTCGCTTTCGACTTGTCCATCGGTCGTGACCATCCCCGCCTCCTGTTCAGCGTCGCGTGCTTTCTCGAACCCACAGCTGCCACACACCCATCGCTCGTCCTCGGTTTTCATCATCGATCCGCACTCGTCACAGAACTCCATTGCTAACGATCATACTCAATCCTGCCGTTAAAAATCCGCTGGTTTAGCCGACCCGTACGGGGCTTTTCAGCCATAAGCGGTGGCACTCCTGCCTTTGCCCTCGCTTTCTTCTTTCCTCATTCGAACTCCGGCTCACGGTCCTCGAGGAAGGCCGCCATCCCTTCCCGCTGGTCATGTGTGCCAAAGAGTCCGCTCCAGGCCCGACGCTCGTAGGCCAGAACTGTCTCCCGATCGGCATCCCGGGCGAGCGTGAGGCCTTCCTTCGCGGCCTGGAGTGCAAAGGCCGGCTGGGCGGCGAGTTCGGACGCCATCTCGTCGATGTACTCGTCGAATTCATCGTGGGCAATAACGTCACCGACGAGGCCGTACTCCTGGGCGTCTTGGGCGTCGATCCGCTCGGCAAAGAAGATCATCCGTCGGGCGAGTTCATCGCCCACCAGCTGTGGCAGCCGGTAGGTCCCACCCCAGCCGGGCATGATCCCGAGGTTCAGTTCGGTCTGTCCAAGGACGGCTCGATCGGAGGCGACCCGGAGGTCACAGGCCAGTGCGATCTCACACCCGCCGCCGAAGGCATACCCGTCCACGGCCGCGATCGTCGGCGCCGGGAACTCCTCGATCTTCTCGGTGAGGTCATGTCCCAGTTCGGCGTAAGCCTGGGCTTCGGCTGTCGA
>JBDGPX010000142.1:0-5123 GCA_042219475.1 Halobacteriales archaeon | reverse complement strand
CGAATGGCGTTGCGTCCATCGAGCCGACTGGCGCCATCGATCGATGTCGTACGGTACCGGATCCCGGACTCAGTATAGATCCGCTCGTAACGAAACCACTCGGTGGCGTAGACTTCCCGGTCGCTGATCGGATTGGGAAATCGCGGCTCACCGTTGCGATCAAGAGAACTGACATACAGCGTCGGGGAAACGATCATTCTGGTTTCGACGAGTGTAACCGGATCACGGTCCGGATACCGCTCCTGATAGATCAGCGTCCAGGTGTAGGACCGGCCCGTAATCACCTCCCGGTGTGCAGCGGCAAGGCGGGCAACGTCGAATATGCCACTCATATTGACACCCGGTGCCAACGTGTTTCGTTGGGGGGGCGCCGTTGGGATCGATGATGAGGACGGAGTGGTGGTCGTTACTGGTTGGATCGGTGAGCGTGGAGTGTCGGTTGCAACCGGAAGATCGGTGTCCGGATCGATCGATGCGCCCGTCCCGATCTGATCGGTTAATACAACCCCACCAGCGACAACAGCGAAGACGACAAGTGCAAGCACCAAGGTGGTCACGCGTTCGATCCCCCATGTCCGCTGTGGGTCCGACGGTGGCGGATGGTCGAATGGATCCTGAAATCCAAGATAGGACCGAAGCAATGTATCGGCACGCGGGCGCGGAATCGAATACAAGGCGATCTCATAGAGATCATCGACGTCAATGACGTTGATGTCGTCCGTGTTTGTCGATCGGAATCGCTCCGCTCGAGTGTTTGTTACGACTGTATCGATGGTGTCCGAGCATGCAGGCGGAGAAAAGCGAGCCTCCCGAGACAACGGAATACGGCCGAATGCGTAGGGGATATGGGCGATCACTATCGTTCGTGTCGGATGGGTATCTTCGGCGGATCGTTCGACCCGAATCAGACCATCCTCATCGTGAATCGTATACCCACGGGTCTCCCACAGCGCCGTGATGAACTGGCAGAAATCCTCGACAGCAAGCGAACGGAGTCGCCGCCGAAACGACTGCCGAGGAACAGGAGCCATCCGATGACGGACGATATGAGGGACAGTGGTTCAAGCCTTTGGTCGGTTTGACTTCCTCCACGGAACTTTCTTCTCGTATTTCCGTAACCACGGCAGATCTAGCCCCAAAAGATCCCATTTGTCCGCCGATAGATCCTCATCATGACCGGTTTCGTTGATCGGACAGCAGGAGCAGTACGGGGATTTCAGCCGAACATTAAAGACACATGCCACCTGATGAGAGATGACTGATGAGTAGCGATCCCCAACAGGTCGATTCAATAACAGTCGTAGGGGGAGGTGATTCTGGGTTGCTCACCGCCTTGGCGCTCGAAAAGGGGCTTGATGATCCAGAGATCGTCGTCGTCGACGATTTCGAAGAATCCGTCCCGGAGGTCGGTAAGAGCACGCTATCATACGTCGTGACGTTTCTGCGTGATTTGCTTGAGATCGATCTGAGTCGGCTGGTCGAAAACGTGAAACTGGCATGGAAGGCGACGGTTTATTTCGAGGACTGGTGTGGGGTCGAGCCGTTCCATAGTCCATTGGGTCAACCACTCCCGATCGTCGATGAAACCGAGGGGATCTCCGATTCGAGGATTCAAACGCTGTCGCCGGATCACGAGGCAGAATTTCACGAGTGGTACTATCGATACCAACAGCGGAATTTCTCCACTCTGTATACAGAGGTGGCAGAGAGACCCGGGAAAGCACCGATCGTGATGGATGAAGAAGACGTCTTCAATCTAAAGAAACCGTTACCAAGCGTCTCCTATCATTTCAACTCCCGAAGTCTCAACAAATACCTCCGGGAACTCTGTCATAAACGGGATATCGAACTCATCAATGACCGCATTACCGACGTGTTGACATCAGAAAATCAGATCGACCGGATCGAAAGCGACACAGCAGAGTACTCATCGGATCTCTACGTGGACGCATCGGGCTTTAGACGGTTGCTCATGCGGGAACTCGACAATAATTTCATTGAGTTTGATCTGCCAGTGGATTCAGCAGTTGTCACGACGATCGATATCCCGTTCTCGGACGTTACCTCGGCGACAGTAATAATGTCCGGCGATGCTGGATGGTTCTGGCAGATCGATACAGCTGGTCATATGACCGGAGCGCGCGATCTGGGATACGTTTACTCGTCGGCACATCGCTCCGACGAAGCCGCCAAACAGGAATTCATTGAAACACGAGATGAGGACATCGATCCGAACGAAACCCGGCTGTATCGATTCGACTCCGGAGTCTTAGAACAACCATGGCTCAACAACTGTGTCGCGACCGGGAACGCGTTGGGCTTCGTCGAGCCTCTCCAGTCGACGGCACTGACAACAACGTGTCGGTTGGCCGCCCGACTTGTGCGGTTGCTCGGCAAACACGCCCGCGTCAACCATGATGGGCTCCGGAAAGTGTACAACAAGACCTCACGGAACACATGGGAGGAGGTATACAATTTCGTGAGTATCTATTACAAGTATAATTCCGGCTCAACGGAGTTCTGGGAGGATGCTCGCTCCATCAATCCTGGAAAACTGCCCCAATACGAATCCTATCAGGATGTCGGCTTCTCCGCCTGGAAGGACATCTATCGTCTCACCCGTACCGGGACTGATCTCAACGAATACTATCTGTATTATCTCGTCTATCGGAGCTTGGGTGTCGAATCGGAATTTTACAAAGACTTCGACTTCAAGGTGGATCCCGAAGTGATCGATCTGATCGACGAGTACACCGCCGATCTGTCCGAACAGGTCGACACGTATCTCAACTACGAAGAGATCTTCCACGTCTACCATCCGGGATACGAGTGAGCCATCGTGGATTCATTCGTCACACCCTGTCGAATCCGATCATCGTAAGGTGAGTACATACCTAGAGCGCGATCGTGTGATCGCATGCGATGGGGACTGAAGCACTCGTCGATGATACGTCGGCGGGCTCCGGGACAGGGGGACAAGTACCGATACGACTAAACGCATCATGACAGCAACGTCTTGGGCGTCTCAAGGCGATCCTTGACCGATTGGAGGAACTCAACGGCGGTCGCCCCTTCGACGGCGCGGTGGTCGTAGGTCAAACAGAGATGCATCTTCTTCCGCGGAACGACCTCACCGTCGACGATCCCAGGATCGTCAAAGACAGTACAGATTCCGAGGATGGCCGTCTGTGGCGGGTTGATCTGGGGCGTGTTGATGTACGCGCCGAGACTTCCGGCGTTCGACACGGTAAACGTGCCATGCTGTAGCTCGTCGTACTCGAGTGAGCCGTCACGGGCGGCACCCGCGAGACGATCGATCTCAGCACTGAGTTCGCGAACGGACCGCTCATCGGCATCATAGACTGTCGGTACCAATAGGCCGTCATCGGTCGTGACGGCGATACCGATGTTGATGTCGTCGTACAACCGAATCTCCTCGTCACCGATCAATTCGGCGTTGAGGATTCGATAGGCCGGAAGCGACCGCGTTACTGCGGCAACCACGAACGCGGTGTGTGATGGTCGAACGCCGTATTCATCCTCCCACGCCGGCGCGAGCTGCTCACGTAGCGCGACCAGATCGGTCACGTCAACGCGGGCGACGGTCGTCGTGCTGCCGTATTCCGTAGCTACGGTTGTCATCCGCTCAAACATGACCTCGCGAATCCCTTCGACCGGAATCGTCTCGGCAATGGCAGGCTCGTTGTCGACTGCCCTGGTATCAGCAGGCGTTGTTTCTGGCGTGATCTCGGTCTCGGTGTCCGGTGTCTGGACACGGTGTGATTCGGCGACCGCCTCGACGTCCGCGGCCCGGACTCGGTCCGTTCCCCGTGCCTTGCCGACAGCTTCGATAGTTACGCCGAGTTCCTCGGCCCGTTTCATGGCGTATGGCGAACCCCGGATCTGTCGATCGTCCGTTTTCGCGGATTGGGTTTCGACGTACTCCGCAACGTGTGACCTTCGGACGGTGGAGACGCCGAGCGCGCGGCCGATCGCTTCGACGGTCACGTCTGCCTCACGAGCGGCGGTGCGCGCCGATGGCGATGCGCGGATCGGCCCGGGGCTGTCGTCGTCCGTATCCTCTTCTCCAACCGTGGTCGCCGCGGCCTTGTCGATAGTCTCATCCCCATCCATCGGTTCCCGGGTGGCGGACGCATCAACTGCTTCGTTCGGCGGTTCCTCGTCCGGGTCGCCGATGTACCCCAATACCGTCCCGATCGGAACGGTCTCGCCCGCAGGAACGACCCGTTCAAGGAGCACGCCGTCCTGTTCAGCCGTGACTTCGCTCGTCATCTTGTCAGTCTCGAAGAGCACAACGGGATCGTGCTCCGAGACGGCCTCACCCTCCTCGATTAGCCACTCGACGATCGTGCCCTCTTCCATTGCTTGCCCGCTCTTTGGGAGTTTGAGTGTCTGCATTGGTCTGGATTAGACGTCGAGTGCGGTTCGCGTTGCGTCCTCGATGTCGTGTCGGTTCGGGATGTACGCCTCCTCGAGGTTCTCCGCGAATGGCACGGGGGTAAACGGCGCGCCGACACGCTGGATGGGCGCGTCGAGGTAGAAAAACGCCTTTTCGGCGACCTGGGCGACGATCTCGCCCCCGAAGCCGCCGAAGGTCGGTGCCTCGTGAACGGTGATGAGGGCATTCGTTTGCTTGACTGACTCCAGGATGGGATCGACATCGAGGGGCATGATCGTCCGTGGATCAACGATCTCACACTCGATACCGTCCTGTGAGAGTGCCTCCGCGGCGGCGAGCGCCTCATCGACCATGCCGCCGAGGGCGACGATCGTAGCGTCGTCACCCTCACGGGCCACCCGACTCTCACAGAGCGGTACGGTGAAATCGCCCTCCGGTACCTCCCCCGCCTTGTCGTACCGTATCTTGTGTTCGAGGAAGATCACGGGGTCGTCGTCCCGGATAGATGCCTTGAGCAGACCTTTGTAGTCCCGGACCGACGATGGCATGACGACCTTCAGTCCCGGCACGTTCTGGAACCACGACTCGACGCTCTGTGAGTGGTGGAGACCGAACTGATCGCCGGCCCCGTACATCGTTCGCACGACCAGGGGCACGCTCGTGTCGTCCCCGTAGTTGAATCGCATCTTCGCCGCGTAGTTGA
>JBDGPX010000154.1:0-5260 GCA_042219475.1 Halobacteriales archaeon | reverse complement strand
GTCCGAATCCGATGGTCGGATTCCACGTCCTTCAGGGCGTGGAGGAGGTCAATCGATCTCGATCTGTACCCAATGGCTTACTGGCAACATCGGTGAGGAGGTAGAGTTATTCCTCTGGCCGTCGCCTCCGACCTACATGACGGAGTTTGCCCAGCGAGTCGAACAGGTATCCATCAGCGGCATTCGGGAGGTCTTCGAGGCCGCTGGTGAGGACGCGATCAACATGGGCCTGGGACAACCGGACTTCCCGACGCCCGCCCACGCCAAGGCGGCCGCCAAGGACGCCATGGACCGCGGTGACACCGATGGCTACACCGGCAACAAGGGTATCCCAGCCCTCAGGGAGGCCATCAGCGAGAAACACGCCCGTGACAACGATATCGATGTCCCGCCGGAGCACATCATCGCCACCGCCGGAGGTAGCGAGGCGCTCCACATCGCGATCGAGACTCACGTCGATCCGGGCGACGAGGTGATCATCCCCGATCCGGGGTTCGTCTCCTACGATGCGCTGACCCAACTCGCCGGTGGCACGGCGGTCCCCGTCTCGCTCCGGGACGATCTGACCCTCTCACCTGACGCCGTCGAGGCGGCGATCACCGAAGAGACGGCCGCCTTTATCGTCAACAGTCCCGCGAACCCGACTGGAGCCGTTCAATCAGAGGCCGACATGCACGAGTTCGCCTGCATCGCCGACGAACACGACGTGGTCTGTCTCAGCGACGAGGTTTACGAGCACATCATTTTCGAGGGCGAGCACCATTCCCCGATGGCGTTCGCCGATTCGGACAACGTAGTGGTCATCAACGCGTGTTCGAAGAGTTACTCGATGACGGGGTGGCGACTCGGCTGGGTCGCCGCCAGCAATCGGCGGATCGAACGCATGTTGCGGGTCCACCAGTACATCCAGGCATGTGCGAGCGCGCCGGCCCAGTACGCCGCGGAGGCTGCCCTCTCGGGACCACAGGACACCGTCGATGAGATGGTCGCGGCTTTCGAAGAACGGCGCGATGTCCTGCTTGAGGGGCTCTCCGATATGGGTCTCGACGTCCCGACCCCACAGGGTGCCTTCTATGCCATGCCGCGGGTGCCCGATGGATGGGTTGACGCGGTCGTCGATCGTGGCGTCGTGGTCGTTCCGGGGGCAGCTTTCGGCGAGGCCGGCGATGGCTACGCACGGATCTCCTATGCGACCTCAATGGAGGAGATCGAGGCCGCCCTCGACGTGATGCGGGAGGCGACGGCGGCGGTCGCCTGATCCCTCGGCGATGAAGAGGGTTAATGGATAGTTATCTGGCTGACTGATCTCCCGTCATCGATCGCTACCGTCGAAGTGACGGCATACTTTTATGACTTGATAGATCGTTGACTCTTGTGTGTCACTTTCGCGACACGGCACCGGGATCGTGGCCGACTTACGGGCGCTGGTTTCACAGGTCCATCCTGTATTCATGTTGCCACCGATCGCGGCGTCGTGGTTCGGGAGCATGCTGGCGGGCCGGTTCTCGCTCCCGATCGGGGCCCTCCATATGACGGCGATCTTCTGTGCGGTCTATACGGCCCATGTCAAGGACGGCTACATCGATTTCTATCGTCGCGACGAGGACGACGATCACCCGCTGACGGTCCGTGGCTGTCGGCTCGCGTTGGTGGGTGCGACGGCCGCGTTTTTCCTCTGTCTCGCGGCGTTGTGGTGGCTCGTCGATCCCTGGGCGGCTCTGATCACGCTGCCGGGATGGCTGATCGGCTATCATCACGCCCCCCAACTCGATATGCATCCCGTGACGGCGACCTCGGGATATCCGCTGGGGATCGCCTTCGCGATCATCGGCGGCTACTACGTCCAGACGGCGACGATCGCCCCGATCGCCATCGCCTTTGCGATCGTGTTCCTGACGCTGCTTTCGGGCGTGAAGGTCATCGACGATGCGCAGGACTACAACTACGACCGATCGATCAGCAAGCGAACCGTCGCCGTCGTGTTGGGGCCCCGTGGCGCACGACGGACCGCTTACGGACTAATGGGGGCCGGACTCCTCTTGGTCCTCGGACTCATCGGCCTCCGGTTGTTCCCCCCGAGTTCCGCCCTCGCTGTGCTCGTCTTCGGGGCGGTCGCCGCCGTCTCACGGCGGGCTGACCCAGAGCTCTCGACGATGCTTCTGATCCGGGGATCGTATCTCTTTCTCGCCCTGTTGCTCGTCGCCGTCTGGTTTCGCCCGCTCGGTGCTTGAAGCTTGATCCGTCCCGTCAGTTAGCCGTACTGACGATCTTGATCACGTCGCCCTCGTCGAGCTCGTGATCCTCGCCGATCCGGCGATCCGTCCGGGCGTCGACCGCGTGGAGATATCCTTCGCCGATGTCTGAATGAACCGCATAGGCCAAGTCACGCGGCGTCGCGCCGCGTGGCAGGAGAAACGCATCGGGTAGCACGGTTCCGCTGGCGTCGGTCCACCGGGTTTCGTTCTCGACCGGAAAAACGGTGATCATATCGAGCAGATCGTAGATCGCGGTGTTGATCGCCTGCTGGACGCCCGTTCCGCCGAACCGCTCCATTACCTCCCGGATGCTCTCAAGCCCGCGTCGTTGGTCGTCGGTCACGTCCCCGATAAGCTCGAACTCCGGATCGCCCGGATCATACCGAATCACGCCTGCCTCGGCGGCACGTCGGAGGGCGAGTTCGCCGTCGGCGGTCGCGGGCACCGCCGGTTTCGCCGTCGAACGCAGCCGTTCGATGTTCTCCTCGGGGGCGATGTCGGCCTTGTTCGCGACGAGCACGATCGGTTTGGTGCGTTGTCTAAGCTCCTCGGCGAGTCGCTTGCGGTCGTTGTCGGTCCACTGGATGGGATCCTCAGGATACTCGAAGGCTCGGAGACAGGCGGCGACCTCAGCTTCGTTCGCACCGACACCGGTCAGCACGTCCGTCAGTTCCGCCTCGAGGTCGAACTCCGGCGAGCGCGAGGCGCGTTCGATCCCTTCCCAGTTACGATCGACGATGCTCGCTAGCCAGCGATCGAGTTCCGTCTCGATGAAATCGACTTCGTTCATCGGATCGTATTCGCCGATCTCGATGGGTTCGCCCTCCCCGTCGGTCCCGCCGCTTGCGTCGACCACGTTCAATACGGCATCGGCGTTGGTCAATTCGTCCAGGAACTGATTGCCCAACCCTCGTCCCTCGTGGGCACCGGGAACCAGACCGGCGACGTCGAGCAGTTCGACCGGGACGTATCGTTTCCCGTCATGACACTGTTCGTTGCCACACCGCTCATCGAGCGCCAAACAGGGACACTCCGTCCGGGCGTAGGTCACCCCGCGGTTGGCGTCGATAGTCGTGAACGGGTAGTTCGCGACGTCCACCTCCGCCATCGTCGCCGCCTTGTAAAAGGTCGACTTCCCGGCGTTTGGCTTGCCCGCGAGCGCGAGGGATCGCATACTGTTCCTTTTCCGGGGTCCGCACAAACTGCCTTTCGATCCCCGGCGTCCGGTCGAAGCGTTACTCCGGCTCCCGGTCGTCGTTCGGTTCGACACGCATCTCGCCGCGGGCACGGATGACCCCTTCGACGCCTGCTCCGGCTTCGAGCGTGATGTCGTTGCCCGAGATGTCGCCGAGGACACGAACGCCCTCCTTGAGAATGATGTCGCCGCCACGGGTCGTTACATCCCCGTGGATCTTGGTCTCCTCGCCGACGGCGATATCGCCGCGCGCCCGCAGGCTGCCGAAGACGTTGTTATCGGCCCCGATCGTGATTTCCGAGGCCCTGATGTTGCCGTTGATCCGGCACCCAGTACCGATCCGTGCCGGCGTCGATACCCGCCAGGCATCGTCCGAAACCTGCCCACCCCGGGGAACGATCAGCGGGTCCTCGTCGTTTTCGTCGTCGACGTTCTCGAGCATTTCCGAGACGAGATTCTCGGCGGCCTCGTCCTCGCCGATCCGGAGCATATGCGAGAGATACACCATCAACAGGACGATCGTCGGCATCGGATTCCGGATGACGATCCAGCCGTTCGCTTCGAATCCTTCCTCGATATTGACGTCATCGCCGATATCCAGATCGCCGCTGACCATCAACCGGCCGCCGACGTGGACGCGCTCACCGAGATAGGCGTCCTTGCCGACGAGGACGTCCTCGGCGACATCACACCACATGTCCAGCCGACAGTCGCCCTCGGCCTCAATCCAGCCGCCGAACTCGACCCGCTCACCGGCCAGGACGTTCTGGCCGCGAACGCCGAATTCGATGGTGCTTTGCCCGCCGACGATGACATCGCTCTCGGCGACCAGATCGTGCTCCTCGACGGCCGTCTCATCGGGAATCACGAGTTCATCAAGCGGATCGGGGGCGATCGACACACCGAGAAACAGCACGGCGAACGTCTTAAATTCCCCCGAGGGCGTCGGACCGACGTCTGACGCATGTCTGTATTCTTATTATTCACGAGTGCAAACGGGCGGATATGACGATCCTGTCATTTGACGAAGACGGCGTCGATGTCATCTACGAAGGGACCGAATTCCGGCTCGAACGGACGCTGATCGAGGAGGCGACTCAAAAGGATTACTACGACGTCACCGATCACGAGATCCTCCAGCTGGTCGAACCTGACCCGGCTCTCTCGGGCGAACCGCGGCGTGTCGCCGATATCATCGCTTGACAGACAGCCCGTCCGATCGACCGAACGTGCCCGCATCGGGGTTCGGGTACAATTAAGTCCCTTCGGGTCCCCGGGCCTGCACGGTATGGCGCTGAACTCCGTTCTGGAACGATTCTCCCATCCGGCGTGGGGGACAGCCATCGGCACCGGTATCGCCTACCTCGTGTTGCTCGGCATTCTCTTCGTACTCCTGTTTCTGATCCCGTATCTGTTGTTCCTATAGCGGCCGCTTTCGCTGGAGTCGAAATCACGGGACAACAACGTCGCTATCCAGACGATCGAGCGATCGATCGTTCCGATCAGGCGAACGTCTTCGAGATGCTTTCGTCGGCTTCCTCGAGGCCTTCGAGCTTTTCGCGGGCGTTCTCGAAGTCGGCCATCGTGACGATATTGCGATCGTCCCGGATCGCGAACATCCCCGCTTCCGTACAGAGAGCGCTGATGTCCGCGCCGCTGAGCTCCTCGGTCTCCCGGCTGAGCCGCTCGAAGTCGACGTCGGGCGCGAGATTCATGTCGCGGGTGTGAATCTTGAAGATGAGCTCCCGTCCGGTCTGATCGGGTTTGGGGACTTCGATGAGGCGGTCGAAGCGGCCGGGTCGGAGGATGG
>JBDGPX010000118.1:0-5300 GCA_042219475.1 Halobacteriales archaeon | reverse complement strand
ACTCGTCGGTCCGTTCGTGGTCGGTCTCGGTCACGCGGTGATCGCGGTATGGCTATGGAATCGGTGGTTCGAGAAGCTGGGAGATATGTTAGCTGCAAAGCCATTCAACGCGCTCTACATTCTCCTTGGCATGTTTTGCCTCGGATTCGTCCCCGCCGTACTTTACACCCATCGAGAGCTCATTTCCCCGGCAGCGATCGTCACTGTTTTCCTGGCAATGTCAGTCCTCGGATCGTGGCTGGCGGGCCCAGTTGGTGCACCGAGTGCGGTGCCGACCCCATTCGCGTTTTACATTCTGCTCTGGATCGGCATTCTCATCGTCGCCACAATCTCGGGAATCCTCGAGATGCGGTGGCGAGAGCACGGTTAGTCGGGTTTCAAAATATGCGGAGTCAGCCCACGGAGTGCGGTGCAGATCTGAGAAGTCGGTGCAAGACGCCGTATGCGCAGAGTATTCACCGAAAAGGGGTTGAAACTAGGTAATAGCCACTCGTGGCCATGGACTGGACCGAGCGCTCGTTGAGGTGGTGGTGAACGGTCGCCTGAGACAGCTGTTCAACATCGCTCGCGCTTGCGGTTCAGGCCCTGACGAGGTCTTTCCAGGGCGGCGTCGGAGTGCTGGATCGCTCGATAGCTATTTAACGAGTACGTTGCGTAGTAGGAGTATACACTCTGACGCCAACCGACATCCGACGATCCCCCCGCCCCGCCATCCTTTCTCGGCGGTCGAGTGCTGTTCGGAGGTTCGATCGGTCAGGGTCGGCTGAGTGCGACATCACAGACCATGACCACCACCCATCCAAGTCGCATCTTCTCCAGCGGCGACGCTACCACGCTCTACGTCACGATACCCGCAGCGATTGTTTCCGACTCACAATTCCCCTTCGCGGTTGATGAAGCTGTCACTGTAACCATCGACGGTGATCAACTCCGCATCACGGCCGATAGCGGCCAGGAGCAGGAATGAGCGCTGCATCCCTGTCCGATGCGGAGCCGGCTGAGCCGATTCACGTGCTTCACGTCGACGACGACGCCGACTTCACGGAGTTGGCCGCCACCTATCTCAAACGGGCGGATGATAGATTTTCCATCCACACGGCGACGACCGCCGGCGAAGCCCGGGAACTTCTCACCGAGATTCCAGTCGACTGTATCGTATCCGATTACGATATGCCCACCGAGAACGGTATCGCATTCCTTGAATCGGTCCGGTCTACGCAGCCAGACCTGCCCTTTATTCTCTTCACCGGCAAGGGCAGCGAAGAAATCGCCAGCGAGGCCATCTCGGCGGGCGTGACCGACTATCTCCAGAAGTCGAGTGGGACCGACCAGTATGCGGTGTTGGCGAACCGGATCGCCAATCTTGTCGAAAAATATCACGCCGAACTCGAGGCCGAACGGACTCGTTCGCGGATCGAGGCTATCGCGGCGAACTCGAATGACGCCATTGTGATGATCGATACTGAGAGCGTCATACGTTTCGTCAATGCCGCTATCGAGGAGTTGCTCGGGTATAGTCCAGATCAGCTTCTCGGTGAGGCATTGACCACGATCATGCCGCCACGGTTGCGTGACGAGCACACCGCGGCGATGAATCGGTATCTTGAGACCGGTGAGCGGACACTTGACTGGACTGCGGTAGAGTTTCGGTGTCGCCATGCAGACGGCCACGAGATACCGGTCTCAGTGTCGTTCAGCGAATTTACAGAGGATGGTAATCGACGATTCGTAGGGATCATCAGGGATATTTCCGACCGCGTGGAAATGGAGGACACCCTGCGGGAACGTGAAGAGCGGTTCCGCCAGTTGGCGGAGAATATCCGCGAAGTCGTCTGGATGAGCGATCCAGAGAAGGAGGAGATTCTCTATGTTAACCCCGCGTACGCCGAGATCTGGGGTCGGTCCGTCGAGAGCCTGTACGCCGAGCCCACCTCGTTTTTAGATGCGATCCACCCCGCCGACCGTGATCGGGTCGAGGCGGCCCTTGAAGGGCAAGTGACTGGCGACTACGACGAGCAATACCGCATCCTTCGGCCGGATGGAGAGCGACGGTGGATTCACGACCGGGCGGTACCCGTCAAAGATGACGCCGGCGAGGTTCACCGTATTGTAGGTATCGCTTCGGATATTACTGAGCGGAAAGAATCCCACCGCCGTTTAGAGACACTTATCGACAATCTCCCCGGGATCGTCTATCGCTGTGAGAACGACCGGGAATGGCCGATGGAATACATCCGCGGGGACTGTGCGGCGTTAACCGGATTCGAAGCCACAGCATTAGAAGAGGGTGATGTGCGTTGGGGGACCGAGATCATCCATCCGGATGACCAGGACGATGTCTGGGACACGGTCCAATCCGCCCTGGCCAGCGACGAACCGTTCGAACTCACCTATCGCATTCGAACGAAGGATGGGACAACGAAATGGCTCTGGGAACGTGGTCGGGCCATCTCACTCGAGGACGGAGATCGTGCCATCCTCGAGGGCGTCATGATGGACGTCACGATGCACAAGCAGCGCGAGCAAGAGCTCAAACAGGCCCGGGAACGAATGGAGTTCGCGCTTGAATTCACGCAGATGGTCGTCTGGGACTGGGACGTTGATCGTGATGAGGTGACGTTTTACCCCTCGGAGGAACAGCTCTATGGGCAACCGGTTACGGATTGTGAGGAGTTCTTCGACCTTATTCATCCGTCCGATCGACCAGCGATCGAATCGGCAATCGAGGAGGCACTGGACAGCGGTGAACCGCGGAACGAACAAGTTCGCCTTCGTAGTGATGACGACACCCGATGGATCGAGGCGCCGGGCAAACCCATTACCGACGATACGGGGACGACTCGAATGGTCGGCATCGCCCGTGACATTACTGAGCGGAAGGCCCGCGAAGATCGTCTCCGGGAGACGACCGCCCGACTCGAGGCACTGTTCGAGAACTCACCGGACATGATCGATGTCATTACGACAGAAGGGACTCTCGTCGATGTCAACCAGCGATTCTGCGACGAACTCGGCTATCAGGAGGCGGAGTTACTCGGGCGCCCGATTTGGGAGATCGATCAATTGGTCGATGCGGATGACGTGCGTAGGCTCTTAGCGGATTTTGATCTCGATGAACGACGAAAGTTCGACGGCCTGTATGAACGCCATGATGGGTCGACCATTCCAGTCGAGGTTCATCTCCTCCGTCTTGCGATGGACGGCGAGGATCACTTCCTCGCGATCAGCCGCGATATCAGCGAGCGCAAGCGGTTTGAAGAGAAGATTACCGCCCTCCATGATGCCACCCACGACATCTTCCAGGCCGAGACGGAAGCCAACGTTGCGGACATCGTTGTCGAAGCCGCACGGGATATCCTCGACATGCAGATCAATGGTGTCGCAGTGCATGACGATGCAGAGAACGTACTGCGGCCGATCGCTGCAACCCAACGCTCAAAGGAACTCCTCGGTGAGGATCTCGTCTTTCTTCCAGGCCAAAGTCTCGCGTGGGAGGCCTTCGAGACTGGCAAAACACTCCATTACGATGATGTCTCGACGGTCGCCGGTCGCGTGAATCCGGACACTGTCATTCGGAGCGAGCTTCTCATCCCAATAGGTGACTACGGTGTTATCCTCGTCGGATCGACCGAGATCGGAGTATTCGATGAGGTAGATGTCTCCCTGGCGGAAACGCTGGCGCGACACGCTGAAACGGCCCTTGACCGTGTGACACGCGAGCAGGAGCTCGAACGATCGAATCAGCTCCTATCGAGTGTGTTCGAAACGCTCCCCGTCGGCGTGACCGTACTGGATGCGGATGGTACAATCAATCGGGCGAATCAGCGAGCTGAAGAAGTGCTTGGCCTCACGGAGGCGGAAATCACCGGGCGAACGTATAACGATCCGAATTGGCAGATCATCGACGAAGATGGGGAGCCCATCCCAGGCGACGCTCTTCCCTTCGGATTGGTTCGTGATACGGGTGAATCAATCTTCGATTATGAACACGGAATCAAATGGCCCGATGGATCGGAACGGTGGCTCTCGATCAACGCCACACCGCTGACAGCTGACGGAGACACGGTGGAACAGGTCGTGGCCGCGATCACGGATATTACCGAACAGCGCGAGCACGAATTGACGATCACCGAGCAAAACGAACGCCTGGAACAATTTGCCAGCATCGTCAGTCACGACCTCAGAAACCCCCTCGCCGTCGCCCAGGGGCATCTCGAACTCGCACGTGAAACATCCGACAACGAACATTTGGCGGCGATCGAGCGCGCCCATCAGCGTATGCAGACGTTGATTGAAGATCTGCTGACGATCGCCAGAGAAGGTGAGCCGGTCAGTGAACTCGAATGGCTGTCGCTTGCTGATGTCGTGAATCGCTGCTGGGAGAACGTCGAAACGAAACAGGCCTCTCTGGCCGTAGACACGGATCAGCGAATCCGGGCTGATTCGGGCCGGCTCAAGCAACTTCTTGAGAATCTCATGCGGAATGCGATCGAACACGGTGGCGCCGATGTTACGGTCACGGTCGGCGACTTAGCAGACGGCAGTGGCTTCTACGTCGAAGATGATGGGGCAGGGATCCCCGACGAGGCCAAAGACCGCTTGTTCGAGGCGGGGTACTCGACCACCGAATCCGGAACCGGGCTCGGTCTCAATATCGTCGAAGAGATCATTGCTGCCCATGATTGGCAGATCGACCTTGCCGACGGGCGAGAAGGGAGCACACGATTCGAAATCAGCGGAATCGATCACGAGTAACGGTCTCCGCTATACGCCACGGACATGCCGATCTCCTCATTCGGTCAGGTCATTCAGGATAGCGTTTGCTTCTGATAACGGCCTTGTTTCCCATGGATCCCAGTTGTCGTCTGCTTCCCACCGATACCGGACGGTCCGCTCACTGTCCAGTAGAACGATCCCGCGTTTAGCCTGGCGTTTACCTTCTTCCGTCCGATCGAGCATCCCATATTGTTCATAGACTTCTTTCTCGTCATCAGTCAGCAGCGGATACGAGATATCATTATCCGCAATAAATTGTTGATGGCTGTACGGTCCATCTGTCGATATCCCCAAGACGGCGACCTCCTCATTGAACGTCAGAAATTCCATGTCATTCACCTCGCACATCTGCGTCGTACAGACGGGACTGTAATCATATATGTAAAATACCAGCATCGTAGGTCGGCCATCCGCAAATGTCGATAATGTGTACTCTCTTCCCTGCTCACCGTCAGTCCCAGTGAGCCGAAAATCAGGTGCGACTTGGGATGTTTCGCTCATACAGATTCTTATCAGTAGTAACA
>JBDGPX010000108.1:0-5344 GCA_042219475.1 Halobacteriales archaeon | reverse complement strand
ACCTGTCGCTCCCACCGGATCGATTTCAGCTGCTGTCGGCTGTACCGACCTTTATCGTCGAGGGATGCTCTTCGGTATCAGCGCCAAGGACGGGTACGTCGGACTCGCGGTTGAGCCTCCTGGCCTATGTCATCGCGCTCGTACGCGTAAATCACGTTCCGGATCGACGTGTGACGGACGTCATAAATCGGGCACTCGCAACGAGTTAGCCGGCAGAACCGTTTTATGTGCCCGCCAGCGATGGTAGCAATAACCCGGCATGTCGGTTCCGTTGCGGACCCAACGGTTGCTTGCCCAATACGGCCGATGGTTGATCATCCTACTTGTCGTCATCGGGTTGGCATCGATGGGCTGGGCGTACCAGATCTATTCGAATCCGCCGACCGAACAGATCACTCAGGAGACGAACGTCCAGCAGGTGAGCACATCCATTGAAACCAGTGCAGTCGTCACGGGGAATACAACGCTGTATGAACCGGGCGAGCGGCTGGTCGAGCAGCCTGCATACCTCATGTCGGCAACGCCGAACCTGACAATTCGGATACAGACATCCGTACCAGCCGGTACCGGCGTCGATGTCACCCAGCGGTTGACGCTCGAAATGGTGGCCACACGGGATGGTGAACCATTCTGGCAAAGCCAGCGGGTGTTTATTTCGGACGGCCAGCAGGTTCGCAACGGCGAATTCGTCTCCTCGACGACGATCAACATGTCGGCACTATCGACGTTCATCAGCGATCGTCGTCAGCGAGTCGGGACGATCGGGGATTTCTCCGCGAACTTCCGCTTGAACGTCACATACAACACAGGAATGTACTCAGGATCGTTGACGGGGAGTGCGCCAGTGGTGTTCGCGGAGAATGCCTACTGGATCGGCGGTGATCTTTCGGACGGGCGCACTCACTCCCAGACCGTCACCCGACAGGTACAGGGAACACCGGATCCGGCCTCCTATCTCGGATTGGTGGCGATCGGGATCGTTTCCCTACTCGGGGCCGCCGCAATCGGATACGTCGAATATCAGGGGATCGACATCCAAGAGATCGAAGCGGAGCTGTCCGAATCTCGGTTCGAGGAATGGATCTCCGAAGGACAGTTCCCCACGGATCCGGAAAAGAAGTACGTCAATATCGTGACCCTTGAGGACCTTGTCGATATCGCCATCGACTCCGAGAAGCGCGTGATTCACGATCCGGAGTTCGATGTATACGCTGTCGTGGATGGGGACTTGATTTATTACTTTACGACGAACGAGCTCGATGTGGAGTCCTGGCTCAATATGTGAACTGCCTCGGGATCAAGATCCGAGATGTGGCACCAATACGCATCGTTGTTACAAGAATGTGGGATAGTGGCTTTTGAGAAGATTCGTCCGGCGTTGGGACGACAGGTGATGGTTCGATAGAGACGATCGAACACTCCATTACACGAACGAGACATGCTTAGCGAAGTTTACAGCCTCTACCCCCGAAATCAAGCTCCGAGGGATTCGGCCTGCTCCGTTTGTAGTATTGTTCATCGATCGTGTCACGGATGCTATCGACGGAATCGTCTTGATGAACATGTAGTCGGATAGCACCCAGGTTACCGGAACCAGCGTCGCACCCGTTCGGTTAGTGGTAGATCGCGCGAGCGGGCTCGGGCGCGACCACCGGAAATCAACCCGGATCCGAGTCCAGCAAATCCGATAGCTAACAACAGGTCGATAACGATGACCGGGAGCCATGGATGGAGCTGGTGGAGATACCGGATCGTCCCTTGTGGGAGGACTGCCAGATACCGGTGTTCGATCAGATACCGCCGGTAGGCGCCGGTCTGTGAGGGAGCCTTGATTTCGACGATGCTCTCCCGAACCGAGTTGCTCGGGACGTACAGCTCGCGTGGCTGCATGCTGATCCCGTCACTTCCCGGCTCGAGGAAGACAACGACCGGAATGATCCCGTTACTCGGTACCCGATAAGTAACGGTTTCGGATGTCCCGCGCTCGATTACCTGAATTCCTGGAGCATCGGTCGTCGAACTGACGATACTGAACTCCTGGGTTCCCGCCGGAACGACCATGCTGGCGGTGACGAAACCGACGAGGAGGACGGTCAACACGGCGAGAATGAGCTGGTCACTCACGCCCTCGCGGCGTCGGTCAACCTCGCGGGTCCTGGCACGTTCTCCTTCGTCAGCGAACAGCTCACTGAACACATACGAGAACACACCGAAGCCAAACAGGATGTAGGCCATCCCTTCGGTTCCCAGCAACGCCCGTGTATTGAACGTCGACGCAAGCGTCTGTTGAAAACCAGAGATAGCGCTGTTAATCGCAACGACTCCGATCCCCAAATTGGGAATGACGACGATCCGACCCCCGATCTGGAGGGCCACCGCGACGATCTGGGGTCGTTTTACCGGTGGCTCGTTACCGTCCTGATCGGTAGTCGGGTTGGCATCGCCTTTGGTGATGAATCCCTGTTCGGTTTCCTCAACGACACGGTGGGTCACGAGGTTCCCATTATTGAGATTCTCGGCATCGAAGGTGATCACATCGCCTTCTTCGATCGGACCGGCGACTGCCGCCGGAATCGCGATGAAGCCATCACCGGGCTGGAGTTGGGGCCGCATACTGCCGGTTTCGACGTAACTCAGCAATACCGGCTGGCCGAGGAGCTGCCCGAGAAGCAGCGACCCGACGAGTAGCAACACCAACCCGACGAGCAAATACTCCCCGACCTTCCGTGGCGTCATTCAGTCACAACATCCTAAGCGGTTGAGCGTTAAAACTCACGCGGCCATTGAATTACTCACAACCAAGCTGATCCGCCGTTTGACACCAAAAACGGTAGGAGGGCGTTCAAGGGTATTTCACCGGTAATCGATGATTTAATCCACCCGACAGTAGTGGAAAACAATCCCCACAGTATCGGAATACCGAACAGTAGGTTTATTCGAAGCCATCCGTTACCCTGACTCATTGGGTGAGCGATGGAGGTACTCCTGCTCGACGACGATCCCGATTGGCTGGAGCTGATCGCCCACTTGCTCGAAGAGAAGGAGTCACGACTGACTGTTCATACCGCGACATCGGTAACCAAGGGATTCGAGATCTTCGAACAGGAGCGTATCGAATGTGTCGTCAGCGATTATCACATGCCGGAGGCGGACGGTATCGAAGTCCTCGAACGCGTCCGTGACCGCGACGAAAAGCTCCCCTTCATTTTGGTTACCGGTAAAGGGAGCGAATCGATCGCCAGCGAGGCGATCTCCGCCGAAGTAACGGACTATCTCATCAAAGACCCCCGCCGGGATCAATCGGGGATTCTCAGCAACCGGATCGTGACCGCGATCGAGAACTATCGGACCGAGATCGCTCTCCGTGAGAGCGAACACCGGTATCGAACGGTGGTCGAACAGAGCCGGGATATGATCGGGATCTATCGCGCTGATCGACTGGTGTTCGTCAACGACGCCGCGACCGAGATCACAGGGTACAATAAGGGGACCCTCCGCGAAATGGATCCCTTCGAGACATTACTTCACCCCGACGACAGGGCGAAAGTCCAAGCGCTCGAATCGGACTGGCGCGATGGGGATGAAGAGATCTCGGGATCGTTCGACGCCCGGATTATCCGGCGTGACGACAGCGTCCGGGACTGTGAGTTTTCGGTCTCGTCGATCCGGTACGAACAGCAACGATCGCTGTTGCTGTCGGTGCGGGACATCACCGAGCGCAAGCGCCGCGAGCAGCTCCTCCAGAACGAACGTGACATCCGGGAATCGATCCGGGAAATCCTCGTCGAAACGACCTCCCGTGAGGAACTCGAGCGGGGATTCTGCGAGCAGATCATCGAATCGACCGGCTTCGATCTCGCCTGGATCGGGAACCGAACGGTGTCGGAACAACTCAAGCCATCGACGATCGTTGGCGAGAGTCGGGGATACTTCGAACGGATCGATCTGAACAGCGAGTCGAACGCGACCGAGCCGAGCCGGCGAGCGATCGAAAGCCGGCAGATCCAGCAGGTCGAACAGATCGATCCCGACGGCGATGACTGGGAAGCAGTCGCCGCCGACTGTGGATTCCAATCGACGACTGCGCTGCCGATCGAGTATAGTGGGATCCTCTATGGCGTGCTGGCGGTTTACAGCACCGGCGAGAACGTCTTCGATGCCGAACGAACGTCACTCCTTGAAGGATTGGCGGAATCGCTCGCAAGTTCCATCAACGCTGCCGAACAGCGGCTGGCACTCACCGCCGAAGAAGTCGTTCGACTGGACATCGGCGTCGCCGGCTCCGAAACACCGCTGTTTCGGTTTGCGGATGCCATCAGAGCTGACGACACGGACGAGCGAATCGAAGTGCTCGGAACGGTCGCCTATAGCGACGCGCCAACCCTGACGTACGTCCGGGTCCCGAAGAGTACGACCCGCGATTCGATCGATACTTCGACGTTGTTCGATCCAGAGATCATGACCGTCAAACAGGTCGAGGAATCCGAGCTGAGCATCCGCTATGAGCTGACGATACACGTCCCGACGATCGGCTCGATCCTCACCGATTACGGGGCAGTAATCCAATCCTTCGAAATCGGGGGCGATGGCGCCGAATTGACCATTGACGTCCCCCATCAGACCGAAGTGACCCGGATTCTCGATACACTCGACGACTATTATCCCTCCGTCGAGTTGCTCTCCCGGCGCGAGATGGTGTCCCCCGACGATGCCCGGGAGCGATACGAGGCGATCCGGGATGACCTGACCGAAAAACAATGGCAGGCAGTGACGGCCGCCTATCACAGCGGCTACTTCGAACAGCCGCGCGATCGAAGCGCGGCCGAAGTCGCCGAGAGCCTTGACATCAGTCGGTCGACGTTTCTCCAGCATCTCCGGGCCGCCGAAAAGAAGATCGTCGGCGGGCTGACGGAGATCGCCTGAGCCACAAAGCGACCTGATCAGGAGGAGCAAACACCAAGCATCCGGACGATCAGTCCTTGATATCTGTCCGGAGAGTGCATCGGACGGATAGCGATCCGATCGTAACCGCGACCGACCGTTATTTACAGTCGGCTTGCGTGGCGTAGGACGATGGAAGACGCGGCCGATATCGACTTCGAGCACGTCCCCGCGAGCGATCAGTCATTCGAGAACGCCCTGGCGAAGGCGCGGGACGGGATCCGGCTCTCGGTCGCGGACGCGGTCGAACTGCTTACGACCGGAACGGCGACCGACGGCATCGATCCGGCCCGCAAGGAACAGGTCTTAGAGGCCGCCGACCGCCGTCGGGCTGATGTCGTCGGCGACGAGGTGACCTTCGTCGCCAACCTCAACAACAACGTCACGACCGCCTGCAACACCG
>JBDGPX010000098.1:0-5385 GCA_042219475.1 Halobacteriales archaeon | reverse complement strand
GGGGGTGGGATAGAATTACCCTCATAGCGCCAAGTTCGGACTGCTTGGATCACCCCCTCGTTCGTGATTCGTGATCGCCACGACGAGGCGAAGGCATAGCGACAAGAAGACGTGGGCCTTCGCCATGGTGCGGTCTCGGGCGCGTGTCCGCCCGAGACCGCCCTCCTTGCAGACGTTGATCGTATTCTCCACCTGTGATCGCTTCTTGTAGGTCTCTTCCAGTTGTGACCGAGACACGCAGATGTTGTCGTAGTGGTTCGTGACTCTGTCTTCGACTCGGTACTCTATGTCCAGCGGATCGTTTGCATTCCGTTGATTGTACGGTGCTACCGGCACGACGTTCTGCAAGAGCAGATCGTCGTGCCATGCCAAGATGTCAAACGCGGAGTCTCCGATCATCCACAGTGGCTTCTTGACGGCGAGCGCGTCCTCCGTGACGCGTCTCGCCGTCTCCTCATCTACCTGCTTTCCATCGGTGAACGCTGCTGCCACCGGGACGTTGTTCGCCGTCGTCACCAGCGTACAGCCGTACCCGAAGTACTTCTCGTCGGCTGTTGGATCATGATTCCACTGCCCGTCAGAATCATCTCGGGGAACGGCGCGGACGTCCGTGGAATCGATCCGGTAGGTCGGGGAGAGCAGGCCGCGTCGGGCGGCCTGCTCAACCAAATAGCCGAAAACCGCCTCTGCAACGTCACTGAAGTTGCATCGAAAGCGTTTGATCGGATCCCGGGACGGAGCCCGTGGAAAGCCACACTGTCGCCAGATGGTTTCGTCTTGGAGTGCACGAGAGACTGCCCGTTGACCGTAGATATCGTTGTGATAGCAGTACAGATGGGCGAGAAAGAGACCGAATGGATCGAACTCCGGTGTTCGCCCCCGCGGATCGGGGGCGAACACCTCGAACTGCTCCAGAAACGTTGGATCAAGATGCCCTTCGAGCAGCGTGACCTCTGTCTCCAAGAGATTGAAGACGTCCTCAACCGTTTCTACGGATGGCAGGGCTTGCGTTGACATCCCATTCGACAATAGCCCTGCCCCCTACCTTGAGACCTATTCTATCCCACCCCCCAATCCGTAGCTACACTCGAAATCGAAAGTGATCGACGTATATTTTCTCTCCAGCACCACAGTACACTGTCCATTATGAGGATTGATTCCGAGCGTTTTTTCGTTTCATTCGCGGCTCAGTAGGGTGCTGGTTGCCCGTCGGAACAGCCATCCCGATGTTGACGTATTCAACGGAAGGTGTTCTCGATCGAATCAGTATGCACAGACTCAATCGTGGATGGGGACATCAAGCACCACAGGGCCATCAGTCGCCATCGCATCGGTGATGGCGGCTTCGATGTCGCCAGGATCGGCGACCACTTCGGCGGTAGCGCCGTGGCTCTCGGCGTTTTTGACGAAATCGACTGTCGGATCAAAGTCCATGCCCGTGAATTCGTGATCGGCATCGGTACCCCCGAAGAACCGTTTCGTGTTCTCCTTGAGGATGCGATAGTTGCGGTTGTCGGGAATGACGACGGTCAGGTCGACGCCATATCGCGCCGCCGAGTAGATCGCATGGGGATAGTACAGATAGGAGCCATCGCCGATGTAGGCTACCACATCCTTTGGGATCTCACGTTCCCCTTCGGCGATGGCGGCACCGATGGCTGCCGGAAGCCCATATCCCAGGCCGGCGCCTTTGTTCGCGATATACTGCTCGGGCTCGAAGTTCATGTGGGTCCGCATCGCCGGACCGCTGGTGAGTGACTCGTCGACGATCAACGCGTCGCCGGCGGCGGCCGCGAGGGCCTCGCCCAATCGGTCCTTCGACGCCCGCGAGTCGTCCGTGGTACCATCGCCATCGTCGTCACGGAACCGGTCGACGGCTGTCTCGGCGGCCTTGCGGCGACGCTTGCGGGTCGTGTCGTCGAGCCGATCGGTCAACATCTCCGCCAGGTCCGCCAGGACCAGCCCCGGATCCCCGAGTACGCCGACCTCCGCGGGCAGGTTTTTCCCGATCTCGCGGGCGGCACCGTTGATGTGGATGCGATTGAGGTCCGGCGGAAACAGTTGCTCCTCGTGATACCGATCGACGGAGAGGCTGGTACAGCCGACGAAGACGACGGTGTCACCCTCGAACCGGTCACGGATCCCCTCCGGACTGCCGGGCAGGCCGCCGGCCCATTGGGGATGTCCGGTCGGGAAGTCGACCTCGGCGCTCAGAAATTCCCCGAAGACCCGGGCACCGGTGGTTTCGGCGAACGCGACCGCCGACTCGACGGCCTTCGCGCCCGATTGGGCGATATGATCCCCGACGACCATCGACGGCGCCTCGGCATCGGCCAGCAGCTCCGCCGCTCGGTCGACCGCGGTCGGATCGCCCCGTCCCGCGTTCGGGATCGACCCCAGCGGTTCGGGGTCGGCGTCGGTCTCGGCGGTCATCACGTCGAAGGGGAGGCCCAGAAACACCGGGCCCGTCGGCGGCGTCAGCGCCGTCCGCACCGCCCGACGGACCATTCCGGGTAGCGCTCCGACCCGTTTGACCTCGACGCTCCACTTACAGAACTGATCGGCCATCTCCTCGAGATCGCCGCTCAGGATCGGTTCCTGGTGTTGGACGTCGGTAGGGTGGTTGCCGGCGGTGACCAACACGGGCGCGCCGGCGAAATCGGCCCCGTAGATGTTCCCCAGTCCATGGGCAAGCCCGGGCGCGACGTGGAGGTTCACGACGCCGAGGGGGGTCACGGATCGATCGTGATGGGAACGGTACCGGCGGGCGCTTGCATATCCAGCCGCCATCCCCATGGCGATGTCCTCCTGTAACCCGAGGATGTACTCGATGTCGTGTGTCTCAAGCGAGTGCATGATCGGCAGCTCCGTCGTCCCTGGATTGCCGAACAGATACGGCACTCCGTAGGCCTGGATGGCGTCGAGGAAGAGATCGGCACCCGTGCGATCATCGGTTGGCATTACTGGGTGGAGTTGCCCGCCGGATATGTAGTGATACTGTTCCCTGGTGTCCTATGCCGGAACATTCGGGCGGACCGTGGACCCGGTTCGGTATGGATCATTATCCGGCAACTTCAGGGGGTTTCGGGGGCCCTAAGTCCTCGGCGATCTGAAGGATCGATGGGTCGTCGTACCGCCCGTAGCCCCATCGGGTTTCGTTTCTGCACGCCCCCCGATCCCAGCGGTGGGTACGACCGACCCGATTTTCCGGACGTGTCCGATGGCCACCGACGGTGCCATCAGCGATCGATTGGGGTAGAGTCTTGATCGTGGCCCCACCAGTCGATCGCCAATGACAGCCACACGCGTCCTCGTCGATCAGGATCTCCAACCCCTCGACTATCTTGACGCTCAGCTCGGCGATGGTTTCGAGTTGAGCACCGTGGGGACAACAACAGAGCCAGCGCTGATCGAGGCGCTCGCCGACATGGATGTCGTCTGTACGACGTCTCGACTGCCAATCAGCGCCGCCGTCCTCGAGGCAACCGACCTCCAAGTCGTCGCCAAGATCGGGACCGGCATCGACAACGTCGATCTCGAGGCCGCCGAACGGCTGGGGATTCCGGTGACCTACACGCCCGGCGTGAACGCACTCTCGGTCGCCGAGCATACGGTCGGGTTGCTTGTCGGGGTCGCCCACCGGATCTCCGCCACTCAGGACGTCCTCCGGGCAGGCGGTTGGCGTGATGAGATACCCTTCGGAACGATGTTGCGTGACAAGACCGTCGGAATCGTCGGCTATGGGGCTATCGGCCGCCGGGTCGCGGCCCTCCTCGATGGGTTCGGGGTCGAATTGTTGACCCACGATCCGTACGTCGACGATATCGAAACCCAAGTAACCCAAACGGAGATGGTTAGCTTCGAGGAATTGCTCGACCGGGCCGATGCCGTAACGGTCAACGCTGAACTGACCGAGGAAACCCGTGGACTGATCGGTGCCGCCGAACTGGATCGCCTTGGCCCCAACGGCATCCTGATCAACACTGCCCGCGGGCCGATCGTCGACGAAGCGGCGCTGATCGACGCCCTCCGTGGTGATCAGCTCATGGGCGCCGGCCTCGACGTGTTCGCGGACGAACCGCTCACACCGGACTCCCCGCTTCACGACTGTGAGAACGTGATCACGACCCCCCACGTCGCGGCCGTCACCGAGGAAACACGCAAACAAGGCATCGAACGGTTGGCGCACCACATCCGGTCGTTGCTAGCCGACGAGAGCATCCCGGAGCGGTATCGTGCAAGGGCGTGAAACGACCGTCGACGTGATATAAAAGACCGACGAACGAACGGGGTGTGACTGTTTACCGTTCCGATTTTCAGTAGTTTTCAGTAGTACACCGGTTAAATCGGATACACTGTTGGACGGCTGGGCCACGTTCATCGCTACTATCCGCATTCGGCTCGGGCAGGGCGACGGCGGGCGCTATGACAGCCGACCCACCACCACAACCCCACCAAGCGGTGTGAAAGAGCACGATCCATCGACGGTACTGTACTGATCAGGTCACCGGCTCGACGGACTGTTCTCCACAGTGAGGGCAGTGGTCGTAGTTTTTCTCGACCGGTTCCTTACAGGACTGACAGACGTATTCGGCGTCCTTTCCCTCCATCAGGGACTGTTTGGTCGCCTCGAATTTCTTCCCGGCCTTCTCGAACAGGCTCATTGGTGGACGTAAACCGCCGAGTCACATAAGGTTGAGCCGAACGCCCGATGGCTACCCGGGGGACGAAAAACAGCGTCCATTCGTACTCCAATCCACGAGGCTCAGGTGCCGGAGGAATCACCCTGGCCGATGGGATGGATCTGATCGACTTCGACCTCGACGTGGACCCCGATCGGGAAGTCCCAACTGGCGATCGATCGGGCCAGTTCGTCGTGGCCGACGATCTCGACCGTCCGTTCGTAGACGGTATACCGCCATCGACCGAGCTGGCGGTCACGATCGCCGTCGAGCCCGCCGTACAACGGGATATGATGGGTCGTTGGCGGGGTGGTGTGGGGACCGTTCATCTCCGCCCCTTTCCGCTGGGCGGCATCACGGATATCCTCGACGACGCTGTCTAAGGTCGCCCGGTCACCGCTTGCCAGCGTGAGGGTCGTGACGAAGGTCATGGCCGGAACCGATCTGTCCGCATTGAGATGTGCGACGGTCCTAAAGGTACTGTTCTGTTCTCCGGCGCATCCCGGACCGTTCGCACAACCGTCAGTCAAGTGAGAACACTCGACACTCTCCGAACGGGTGACATCGAAGCCGACGACGAAACGCCGATAACGCCAGTATTATCGATGTTCTGGCGATATACTCTTATCACTACACCGAGTACCATCGGGTAATGTTCGAGGCTACCAGCGCGGGAGCCATCCTCTTTCGGGATACTCGCGAT
>JBDGPX010000136.1:0-5634 GCA_042219475.1 Halobacteriales archaeon | reverse complement strand
GAAGAAATTCACCATATGTGACCCTACATGGTGAGAGGAACCGTTAGCGATTTGAGACGGTATCCTCGAATAGTAGTCCTCCACACGATTGGATCCCAACAACGGATCGTATGGCAACCACACCCCCACACCCCATCGTTTCAACTGGAACCGGGGAAACCACCCCTCCCCACCCACACTCTAACGATAGGAAGATTTATGTTATACTGATGTGAACAGTAACCGCAATGTATCCTATAATAACGTTTTAATGTCTGTTAGTTATTTTTTACTAGTGTAGTATTATTGCTATTCGTCTGAACGGTCGGGTCAATTGTAGATGGTTGGGTGTCTCCACTCGAAACAAAGGGGTGGGGGGTGGCCGATGTATCCAATCGGTACCATGAGCGTCCGCTAGCCGTGTTCCGTTAATACTATCGACGGCAGATCGACGGTTGAAATACGGTGACGGCGAAACGTCTGACGTAGGTTTAAGTACATGGCATCGCTGTCACCCAATTAACACCCAGCGACGGCATTGGAGACCGTCCGGGTACGGGAGGAAGAATGGGTCTGCTCACGAATCTGAAAGACAGTATCTCTCGGGTTACCGAGCGGCTCTTCGCCGGCTCGGAACCCAAACGAATCGGGATCTATGGTCCGCCAAACGCCGGGAAGACGACGTTGGCCAATCGGATCGCCCGTGATTGGACCGGGGATGCGATCGGGCCTGAAAGCCACGTTCCACACGAGACACGTCGAGCACGTCGCAAGGAAAACGTCGAGATCGAGCGTAACGGTCGGACGGTATCGATCGATATCGTCGACACACCGGGGGTGGCGACCAAGGTCGACTACGAGGAGTTCATGGATTACGACATCGAGAAGGAAGACGCCGTCCGCCGCTCCCGGGAGGCGACTGAAGGCGTTGCCGAGGCCATGCATTGGCTTCGGGAGGATATCGATGGCGTCATCTATGTGCTTGATTCGACGAACGATCCGTTCACACAGGTCAACACGATGTTGATCGGGATCATCGAGAGTCGATCGCTCCCCGTGTTGATCCTCGCGAACAAGATCGATCTCGACGAATCGAACATCAAGCGCATCGAGGACGCGTTCCCACAACACGAGACAGTCCCGCTGTCGGCGCTTGAGGGCGATAATATGGACGAAGTCTACGACAAAATCGCGGAATACTTTGGGTGATACGATGGCGACACAAGCCGACAAAGAGGGCGTTCAACTCGACCTCATCAGCGGTGAACGGATGGAAGGACTCACGAGCATGGAGAAGATCCGGCTCATCCTCGATGGAGTTCACGACGGTAAGATCGTGATCCTCGAGGAGGGACTCTCGCCGGACGAGGAGTCGCGGCTCATTGAGGTGACTATGTCCGAAATCAATCCAGATGAGTTCAGCGGCATCGAGATCGAGACCTATCCACAGTCCGATTCGGCCAAACGCGGTTTTCTCGATCGGCTGATGGGTCAAAACGAGGAATCGAAACTCACGGTGATCGGTCCCGCCGATCGGATCGAGACCCTACACAAAGACGAGACGATGATCAGCACGCTCGTCTCCCGGACTTAACTCCCTAAGCTGATGCCTCATCAGTGTACGAACTGTCAGCGGTCGTTTCCGGATGGCTCGAAACAGATGCTCTCCGGTTGTCCTGACTGCGGGGGCAAGAAATTCCAGTTCATTCCGAGCAACAAGGCCGATCTCGATGATGAGCCCGCACCCGAACCGGACCCTTCGCCGTCATCGGATCCCAAGCAGACCGCCCCGACCCCCGACAGCTTCGGTGGATGGCCCGATGAATCGACGGCCACGGCTTCGGATTCACCGCTATCGCCGGACGACGATGGGATCATCGAAGCCCCCGAGGAACCGCTATCGGATCCATCACCGGCGTCGGATCCGGAGGATTTAGCCCAGGCCGATGCCCGACGGACGGTTGTCGATGATGATGAACTCCCCGAACAGGACGACAGTACCGTCGTCGATATACCGGATGCGGAGGAACCTTCACTGTCAGACCTCCGTGAAGAACTCAACGATCAGTTCGAGAGCATCAAAGTCCTCGAACCGGGTCAGTACGAACTCAATCTCATGGAACTATACGACCGGCCCGAACATATCATCGCGATCGAGGAGGATGGTCGGTATGTCATCGATGTCGCTGATGTCGGTGAACGCCGCGAGTAGTAACGGCGATCACTACGCCGGCTGATCCGAACCGAAAGAGGATTTGTGCCATATGTCAAACGGATAGACAGCCGTGTCCGCCCTCCGCGATCAGGTTCGTGACGTGTTGTTTCTGTTCCCGGCCGGCCTGGCGCGTATCGGCCTCGTCGATCGGGAGAAAGGCGAGGAGGCGTTCGATCTAGCTATCCCGGTGATGGTTACCGGCGGCATGCGGACGCTGTTGCGGGTCGCGGACTTCTTCATGGTGAGTTTGGCGCTCGGTCCGGCCGCGGTTGCTGCCCTTGAGTTCGGCTTTCAGTACTATTTCATTCCGTTCGGACTCGCCCTGGCGTTGACCAGCGGCACGATCAGCGTCGTTTCGCGGTTTAAAGGCGCCGAACAGCACGCCCAGGCGGATTTCGCGGTCAAACAATCGCTGTGGCTCTCCTTGTTTATCTCGATTCCGATCATGGTCGGTACCTGGATGTACGCCCAGCCACTGATCGACCTCCTTACCGATGACACCCGAGCCATCGAATTAGGAGCCATCTACCTCAAGATCATCATGCTCTCGGTTGCCTTTCGGTTCTGGGGCATGGCCGCCGCACGGGCGCTCCAGGGTGCGGGTGATACCCGGACGCCGATGTACGTTCGGCTGATCACCCTGCCAACGAACATCGTTCTCAACGCCTTGCTCATCTTCGGATTGGGACCGTTCCCCCGGCTTGGAATCGCCGGGGCGGCGTGGGGGACCGCGATCGCGAACACGCTCGCCGCCGGTATCTTCTTCGTCGTCCTGATTTCCGGTCGGTATGCAGTCCGGTTGCCGATCCGGGGCAAACAATGGGACACCGACATCGCAGCCGAGATCGTCCGCGTCGGATTGCCACTTGCTGGGACCCGGCTCGCTCAGACGTTTGGCCGGTTTCCGTTCCTGTTTCTGCTCGCACTGCTGGGCACTGATATTGTCGCCGCCTACGCGATCGGGCGGCGGGTGATCCTTCTAGCGTTGATGCCGGCGTGGGGCTATTCGACGGCTTCGAGTACGCTGGTCGGTCAGAGTATCGGTGCAGGCAACGAGGCGGAGGCCGACGCGTACGGCTGGCAGACTCTCCGGATCGCGCTCATCACCCAGCTGTTGATCGCCGCGGTGCTCATCGCCGGCGCAGGCCCGATCGCAACGGCTTTTGGCGCTCAAAACCACCACCTTACCGTCCAGTTCATCCAGATGTTTGGTCTCGGCGTCGCCGGCTTCAGCATTGCCCGGACGCTTCGGGGTGGACTGCGTGGGGCCGGCGATACCCGCTGGCCGTTCTACGGGACGATGGCTGGGACGTATCTCGTCCGGCTGCCCATTGCGGCGCTTGCCCTGCCGGCCGGTACGGCGATCACTGTCCTTGGTTACTCGTTTGCCCCTGGGATCGGGCTCGGCTTGCTGGCGATTTATATCGCCATCATCGCTGATTTCTATGTCAGGGCTGGGATCAACTTCATTCGATTCCGGTCGGGCCAGTGGAAACGCATCGCCCGGGAGTCCGGGATCGGGGACGACGGTCCAGCCAGCACGGACTGAGATTTGGTCACTGTCAGCGGCTCGCCCGACGACAACTGGTCGGATTTATATGGCATCGACCGTACCGTTCGAATAATGAGTCAGGCGACAAAGATTGTGATCGGGACTATTGGCATCTCGGCACTGTTGACGGTCGCGATCATCCTCAATCACGCGATCGCTGCTTGAATGTTCACCGAGCGCAAGCTCCCCCCGGCGCTGGCCTCGGTTCGTGATGAACACGCCTCTGAGGTCCGGTGTTTCGACTGTGACCGGGATTTCGATACCCTCGATTCCCCCTTTCTTGACGATCTCGCGACGTTTGCCGACTCGCTTGATCTACTGTCCTATCCGGTGGAGTGGATCCCACCATCGTCCCCGGATATTCTCGATCGCATCGCCGGATCGGATCTCGTGATCGGTTATCCCGAACACGGTAGTGTTACCTGGACCCGCCAGACCGACCCTCCGACCGTGCTGATCAAACCCCGTGCTCGCGGATCGCCATCGACGTTCGTCGAATTTCTGATCGCCGAAGCGTTCGTCGAGATCGGTACTGGCCTCCCCGAGCACTTCCTCGGATTTTTCGAGGATCGATATCGGGAATTCGCCACGCCCGACCTCAGCGGCGCCGAACGCTACCAACTCGCGGCGGCCCTTTATGATGCTTATATCGGTCTGCATACCCGCGAGATCTTCGAATCATGGTCCGAGGATCATCCCGCCCTCTATGACGCCTACACCGACGCCGGTGAACGGCTTGCCCCGCGTGTCGCCGACATCATCGGCGAAGTGGGTCGTGGCACGACTTCGTTCGCCGATGCCGCTGAATTGGCCTGTGCCGGCGTCAACCACGGGCTCGATCTGCCCGCACCGTTCGATGCGCTCGACGCATCTGTTTACCGCGAACACGGAGCCGACTACGCGGTTCGCTGGGCCGAAAAAGTCCTGACGGCGACGATCGAGGGTTCAGAGCACGCCGCCGACCATTCGGATGGCTGAGGACCGGGATCGGCCATCGATCACTGGGTCGATCCGCCAACCCACCGACTGACGGTGATCAAAACCGAATCTCGGTTGTGTCATCCTCTCCGATTTCGATGACGCCGTCGAACAGCACCTCATACTCCCTGACGATGTCATCGTCGTGGACTTCCGGGGCGAGATGAAAGAGTCCGACGGCATCGTGCTCATCGAGGAGTTCAAGCAACCGTTCGACTGCTTCCCGGGTACGTTCCTCGTCGGCGTAGTACGCCATCTCGGTAATCGAGTCGACGCTGACCCGTCGTTTGCCGTCGGTGTCGGTGAGAAATCGCTCGGTAACTTCGATGATCCCGTCGAGATCATCGGGTGAGGAAACGTAATGGATGTTCTCAGCGCTCCGACGGGAGTATCCACGTTCGACCGACAGCGTATCAAGGATGTGAGCCCGGTCCTCGTCGACACCGTAATGTTCGAGTTTCTGTTGGACCTCTCGGGCAGTGGTTCGGGTGGAAATCACGAGGAAGTGATCGGTGTCGGTTTTCAGGAAATTCGTATCGATCCGGTCGGTCTCGCCCGTGCTTGGGTGGAGCAACAGGATACCGGTCCCGCCGGGAATCGATGACGGTGCCCCGTCGATCGCGAGGGAATACTCCATTTGCGCCTATCTGACGGGGCGGTCACCTTAATCCTCCCGTGTTGGTTATTGGATCAGTGTTGGTTCTCGGATCAGACGACACTCACTCGGGGATTCCCTCAAACGTTAGCTTGTGCGGTGCAGGGCGCTAAGCCCCCTCCCTCAACGGAGCGACTGAAGGGAGCGAAGTAGGGAGGGGATACAGCGCCCGTCATCGGATTACGTTCACTCTGCGGTGATGATTTATCACGGTGGCTGTCGGAGACAGCACCGTGATGGATCCACTCATGACCG
>JBDGPX010000058.1:0-5753 GCA_042219475.1 Halobacteriales archaeon | reverse complement strand
TGCATATTCCTCCCTACATCCTCTACCTTCACAACCTTTCATCCGCTACCGCCCTAACAGTCCGAACCCGACCGGCGGTCGGCTCACGCTCGTCCCGGGGGATCGACTCCACGACCTCGATATGAGCGTCGGTCGGGGGATCCGCCTGCTGGTGACGACCGGTATGGGCGACGACCAGGCGGCCGTCAAACCGTTGGCGGCCGATGATCGTCGTATGGAAAATTCGATGCCGCTCTCCCCGCGCTGATAGAGATACGAGCGCATACTCCTGCCTTCCCGTGAGCGACGAGCGTTCCGAGAGTGACGACGATGACTCGGCTACGGATGGGGCCTGGTTGACCGGGCCACAAGACAGCCACGCGGATGCTGAACTCCGGCAGTCGAGGCGTAGAACGGATGCGTCTTGACACCGACAGGCTGTGTCGTGGGGCCTGAAATCCCGTGGTGTGATTCCTTCGCGTTCACACGGGGGAGGAGGTCAATGCCGATCGTCCGTCTCAGGGCCAGGATTCCTCGGCGTCCTCGAGCGGCTCGGCGACGACACCGTCTTTTCGGGCGATGACTCGGGCGTGTCCCGGACAGACCGCCCGATTTTCGGTCCACGGAATGTGTAGCAAGACCGCGGCGGGTTCCTCACATCCGTCCTCGGCACACTCCGTCATACCTATCATTTCGGATGGCTGGTGTTAACTTCTGCGAGGCTAATCCCTCGTCTTCGAGAAGCAACGCATGCCACGAAGCAGGCAGGGTCGGTCACCTTTTCGACAACGTGGCAGAGAAACCCAAGTCCCGTATACCCATCCGTGAACGATAGATACGGTCATGACATACCGTTAGCGGCTGTTTGGCACAGTCCGAAGTCCACCTGTTCGATACAACCACTGATGAGCTATACCCACAAGAACAGGGGGAGTGGGATTGTAAATCATAATATCCCACTGCTCGGGATTTCTCCGGCTTCGACCGGGAGACGATGTCAATATATTGCCAAAGACGTAATTCATTAAGACCGAAGTCAGTGCGTCGGCGTGTGTTGCACATGGACGCGAGCAAAGACGATCAATCACAATATTTTCGTGATCTATATCAGCTTGCCAGTTCGGATTTAGACCCCAGCGAGAAAATCGCCGAGGCAATCGCCGTCGGTCGGGAACGGCTCGGGCTTGCTTATGGCGTCCTCTCGTATACGGGGGAAGGGAAGTATGAGATCGTCGAGACGAATATTACGACCGGCAAGTTCCAAACCGGATCAATCACGCCGTTGGAGGACACCTGGTGTCGGCATGTCGTCGAAACCAACCAACTGATCGCGTTCGCCAATGTCGAACAATCCGCGTATCGCGACGATATTGCTAAAGAGACGACCGGATTACAATGTTACATCGGGACGCCGATCACTATCGACGGCGAAACGTATGGCACGCTCTGTTATTCTGATGAGAATCCACGCGACACGGAGATTACCGAAGACGAGAAACACTTCATCCAACTGCTTGCCGATTGGATCAGTCATGAACTTGAACGGACCAAACACCACCGGGAACTGCGTGAACAAAACGAGCGACTCGATGAGTTCACCGGCATCGTCGCTCACGATCTTCGGAACCCACTCTCGGGAGCGATCGGCTTTACCGAACTCGCATTAGAACAGACCGATGGCGAGGTTCATGACTATCTCCAGCGGGTCGCCGAGTCGCTTGATCGGATGGATGCGATGATCGGCGAGTGTCTGGTGCTCGCCAAAGAAGGGACTGATATCGGACAGCGTCAGGAAGTTAATATAACGAAAACTGCCCGAAACGCTTGGGAGACGGTACGGACAAAAGACGCATCGCTCACCATCGAGACGAATAAAACGATCCTGGCGGATGAAGAACGGCTTCAACGGGTTTTCGAGAACGTATTTCGGAACGCCGTCGAACACTGCCAAGCGGGGGTTGAAATCACCGTTTCGGACCGATCGAACGGATTCGCGATTAGCGATAATGGCCCGGGACTTCCAGAGGAGGTCGTAGACGCACTCGTCGACTCGGATGTCGAGAACATCAAACAACTCGGTCTCGGATTGTTGATCGTCGACCGAATCATCTCCGGACACGACTGGGAATTATCCGTTGAGGCGTCTAGTGAGGGAACGACGTTCGAAATCACGGATGTCAATACGGCTGCACCAGCGCATCGTGAAGAAGCGCCCGCTTGAATTCCCCATCAGAGCCGAACGGCCATCATAACTTCATCGACGTAGTCACCGTCCAGTTTGTAGTGATCCTCGCGAACAGCCTCGATCTCCCAGCCGTGGCTTTCGAGGAACGTGATTGCCTCCTCATTGGTCGAGGGGATGCTGTTATAGATCTTCTCGTACCCGTTGGCGGCGGCCCATTCGAGTCCACGTTCGAGGAGGTGACTCCCGATCCCGTGACCACGATATTCCTCAAGAACGCCGACGGTGAGTTCGGCGGTATGGGACAGTTTTTCGAGTTCGGGCGCGTGCAGGTGGACCCAGCCGACGACCTCGCTGCCGACGGTCGCGACGAAGAACATCCGCGATTCGATCTCGTTGTGCCGGAGCAACACTTCCTGGTGATCGATCTCGTCGGCGACGCTCTCGGCGATGATATAGGTCCGTTCACTGGCAACCTGTCGGATCGCTCCGACCAACCCGGAGAGGTCCTCCTGGCGTGCCTGTCGAATGGTAAAGGCAACTCCATCGGTGCGGTGTTGTTCGCTTGTGCCATCTTCGAAGGCGATCCGGATCGATCCGTCCGACACTTCGAGTTTGCCGTCTCGCTTGAGGATCGCGAAATGATGACGGAATGCTCTGGCATCCAGCCCGAGCGCCGTTTGGATCGCGTCAGCGTTTGTCGTTCCATGCCGTTCAACGTACTCGTAGATCCGCCGACGGTCCTTGTGGCCGAAATCCAACGTCTCCATCAGTTGCATGCTCCTTGCTATCGCTTGCCAATACATAACGTTTGCTGGGCCAGTTTGGTTTAATTGTCGCTGGTATGACTATTCGGTTGCTTCGGCAACTGCTGTCTGGTGGTGGCTGATAGCGAATCGTCCATCCGGAGGGCAGGATCCAAGGCGCGTATTTTGCAGATCGATGCAACTAATTTGCGAGGCGGTGTCCCCTTCCTCAAGGGGTAGCGCAGTCCGTGCAAACGGACAAGCAACGCAGTAGGGAGGGGAGGAGCCGACAACCACCAATCAGCAAACGATGCGCCGAGTGTGGATTTGTCCACGACGACAACCGACCCACACGGGATACCTTCGAGTGCCAGTAGTGTGAGAACCGAAATCACGCTGATTACAACGCCGCCAAGAACGTGGCAGATGTGTATCTCCGACGCGAGCGACAGTCCTCGCGTGGAAGGGGCATCAGTCAATACGCCCTCAAGACCGGGACAGTGTCGCCAAACCGGGGATACACCCCGTACTCTACCGAGTTCGAGGCCGAGGCCACGGACAAGCCCCACCCGCAACGAGCGAATCCGTCAGGGTGAGCTAGGGTGAGGTCGTTGATACCGATAGCTATCACGCGCTCTGGAACTTCAGCTGAATACCGTCTATTGTTCCCGATCGAAACGAATATCGCCGCTTAGCGCTCCGATCGCGGTGGAACATGCGTGAGCATCTCCGCGGTGTGTTTGATGTTGTGGGTCTCAAGCAGGAGTTCGGCAGCCTTCCGGATGGTGAACTCCGCGGTGAGATCGACGCCGTAACACCGGGCATACAGCTCCAGCCAGTCGTTCATCGCGCTTTCGAGGGCCTCGAACTCCTCGGGCGGAATCTCGACGAAGTTATCGACCCGCGCTTCGACGTACAGCCAGATCGCCTGACCGGCCCCGTCCCGGAGGTAGCCCATCGCCTGATCGGTTGCCGGCGGATCGGCGGGCGGTTCGAACGCCGCGAGATCCGCATCGGCTTGCTTGCGGAGTGCCGTGATCTGAGCTCTGATCTCCTCTGGCTCCATCGTCTCCGGCGCCATGTGCTCGTGTCACTATCCTGAATGGTCGCGACTGACAAAAACGGATGGAATCAGTGCCGGTCCGGTGGCCGGGTCCGTATCGCCGTATCTCAACCCTGCTTGTACTCGACGCCTTTGCCACCGGAAGGGTGGGTCCAGTCGGTGTCGGCGACGATCGCACAGGTGCCACACTCGATGCAGGGCTGGGTGTCGAGGCTGACGCGTTTCTCCGACGAGCCGTTGGTCTGGACGGTTTCCTCGCGGTAACAGCCGCCGCCGAAATCCGGTGCGCTCACCGGACAGGCCGTCACGGCCGCCCCACTGGCCTCGAAGGAGTTGTCGAGCACCTCGATGTGTGGATCGCCAACGTCGTAGGTGAGGTCGCCGATCCTGTCATCGAGTTCCGGCGGTTCGACCGTGCTCTCGTCGGTCACCCGACTGCCGAGCTCCTCGGCGATCACCGTCGGAACGGTCACGTAGCCGGTTTTGGTGTCCGGGAGGATCTTCATCAGGAACGGCGAGCTATATAGGCTTTCGAGTCGGCCCGAGAGTGCTTTGATACCCATCCGGCCGAGCGGTGATTTCACCACCGAATCGACCAGGTTCGTCATGCCCTGACTTTCGGTGATGCCCCGTGTCAGGCGATACGGCGCCGGTCGCAGCTTGTCCATGACGCCCTCGCTGTTGAGCTTCTGTTCGTAGAGCGATCCTGCGAGGCTGGTTTCCCCACGGGAACGGGCCTCGACGAACGCCTCGGCGGCGAGTGCGCCGGCGGTCACGGCGTGGTTCATCCCTTTGATGATCGGACCTTGTGCCTGCATCTGCCCGGCAGCGTCGCCGACGAGTACCAGGCGATCGGCGTGGGGCGATTGATGGGCGACCTTTTTCGAGTCAGGCACTAACTTCGCGGAGTATTCGAGTTCGTTGTATTCGTCGCCGATCCACTGGGCCAACAGCGGATGGGTCAACAACCGGTCAAGCAGTTCCGACACCTCGGCGCGCTCCTCGACGATACTGTCGAGGTGGAACACGTTCCCGATCGAGAGGGTATCCTGGTTGGTATACAGGAACCCACCGCCGCGAACACCGTCGTAGAGGTCACCCGAAAAGAGGTGGGCCTCGCCCTCGTCTTCGCCGATTCCGAAACGCTCCTCGATAGCGCCGTCGGGCATGTCGACGACGGCTTTGACGCCCTGGAACCATTCCTCAGGCTCCTCCCAGTCCATCAGCCCGGCGTCGCGGGCTAATTCGGAGTTGACGCCGTCGGCGGCGACGATCATGTCGGCCTTGATCGGGTCGACTTCGTCACAGGTGACGCCGACGATCTCGCCGTTCTCCCGGAGCAGGCCGTTGACCCGGATATCGGTGAGCAGTCCGCCACCGGTCTCACGGGTCATCTCGTGGACCTGCTGAGCCAGCCAGGAGTCCATCTTCCGGCGCAACACCGCATCGGCCCACGCCGTGTCGTGGTGATGCAGATCACTGATGTCGAAGGTCTTGACCTTCCTGCCGGCGATGTTGTGGATATAGTTCTTCGTGATCGGTCGTTCGGACGCTTTCTCGCGGAACTCGGGGAAGAGATCGTCGATCGTGTAGGGAGCCGATTCCTCGGCATAGATGACTCCACCCGAGACGTTCTTCGAGCCCGCTTCGACGCCGCGTTCGAGCACGAGCGTCTCGACGCCGTTCTGTGCTAGTGTTGCCGCCGCTGCGGCCCCGCCGGGGCCAGCACCGACGACGACCGCTTCGTAGTGTTCGTAGTCGTCAGTTTCAGTCATCGGATACG
>JBDGPX010000157.1:0-5900 GCA_042219475.1 Halobacteriales archaeon | reverse complement strand
GTCCGCTCGACCTCCGCCTGAAGACGGAGGTATGCGCTCGCGTTCTCTATCAACCGACCGAACGCCATCCCTTCCCAACCCGGAACGCTTAGGACTCGGTCGATCACAACCCCAGGCATGGTCGACTCCGATTGGGGCGATTGGCTGCCGACCGCTATTACCGAGGCCGATCCGGATGGTGTGGCGATGTGGTATCTCGGCTGTAACGGGTTCATCCTCAAGGCCGACGATGGGACGACGTGTTTCATCGATCCGTATCTCGGGACGGGCGATCCACCCCGAACGATCCGGATGATCCCGGTGCCGTTCGATCCGGTAGACGTCGAGGCGGCCGACGCGGTGTTAGCGACACACGAACACACCGATCACGTCCACGGACCCAGCCAAGCACCGATCCTGGCGGGCAGCGACGCGACATTTATCGGGCCGGCGAGCAGCGTCGCGGTGGCGACCGAGGAAGCGTGGGCCGAGCGATGGGATCTGACGACTGACCAGTACCACACCGTGGCCGTCGATGACACCATCGAAATCGGCTCCCTGACGGTTCACGTTCAGTCCTCCCACGACCCGGATGCGATCGAGCCGGTGAGTTACGTCATCGAACACGACGCCGGAACGATCTTCCATGGTGGGGACACGAAACCTGACACGGACCTTGCGGTGATCGGCGAGCGGTTCGATATCGACATCGGGATCGTCGCCTTCGGCAGCGCCGGCCGGATTCCCGATAAGGAGACCCACGAGCCGAAGGACACGGTCTGGTACTGCGATGAAAACGAACTCGTCGAGGTCACGCGTGCCGTTGAGGCCGATCAGCTGCTGCCGACCCATTGGGACATGTGGAAGGGTCTCACGGCCGATCCAACAGCATTACACGAACACATCCGTGGGTTCGAGTATCCCAAACGGCTTGAAATCGTCGAAATCGGTGACCGAATAAATCTCTGATATGATAATGTCGGCGGTCGTTTTAAGGGGATTTGGCGAGAGGCAATGAGTATGCCCGACGCCGACCAGCCGGACGCGTCGACGATGACGGTTGAGGGGGTTCACATCGAGAAACGATTAGAACGGGATCGGTTCCCGATCCCGACCGTCGAATTCACGATCCGATCGGACCGTGATGAACCGACGGAGTTCCATCTCATCGATGAGATTCCCGAGTCGATCCCCATGGAGAACGTCGGGTTCCATCCGGAATACGACAGCCAGCACTGGACAGCCTACGAGAACCACCACGTCCGGTACGATCGCGTACTCGATCCGGGGGAGGAGGTGACGACGGTGTACGGCATCCGTACGGACGGCGAGCTCGATGAAGCCTCGTTGCTTGGTGAGCCCGTTGTGACGATCCCGGGTGCGAACACCGTCGGCGGCGTCGACCGGCTGGAGGGCGACGACATCGACAAGTTGCTGAACGACGTCCTCGAGGACGACGAACCACTCAGCGATCTGCTCGATGAGGACGCACCGATGCCACCCGGTCTCGATGAGGAATCGGTGACCGAAGACACCGTCGGCGAACAGGCGGTTGAGACGACGACAGCGACCGGAGGGGAAAGTCCACTTGATGCCGAGGCCGAGGATGGGGCACCGGAGCAGGACGGCGACTCCGGGGGGGGAGTCGTCGACGAACCGGCCGACATTGAGGATGCCGCTATCGGTGAATCGATCGATGTCGAACCCGACGATGAAGCAGGAGGCGACGACGTGGAATCCACCGAGACTCCGGAGAATCTCGAAGCGGACGATGCCGACACCGTCTTTGAGGGAGCCACACAGCCCGATGAGACGGAATCAGTAGATGGGGATGCCGATCCGTTCGGGGACGATCACGAACCGGAGGGGAAATCCGGATCTGAGCCGACCTCACCGCTCGACCTCGACGATAGCGATACCCAAGAGGGAGCCGATACGGACGAGCGTGCCGAAATCGAGATCGATATCGACGAGGGATCCACTACCGACGCTGCTTCGGTCGACGATCCCGAGAGAGGGGAGGAACCGATCGACGAACCCGAGATGCCAGCCGAGTCGTCCACGGAACCGGTGGAGTCGTCAGAGCCCGAGGAAACGACGAGCGGACCGTTTGCCGACACCGGATCATCGACAACATCTCCCGACTCGTCAGCCGCCGCGAACGGTAATCTCGTCGCGGCACTCGCCGAGGAAATCCGCGAAGGGACGGCGGATCAGGCGGATCTCGAAACGCTCGCTGATCAGCTCGACGGGGAGCTCACCCGCAGTCGGGACGTCCGGCTGCGTCACGTTCAGTCAAGAGTCGATGATCTCTCGGCGTATATCGATGCATTAGAGGAGTTCATCGATGACAACGGCACGGCGGCGGAACTGATCGAAGACTTCGAAACCGAGGTCGATGAGCTTCGTGCCGATCTGGACGACCTCGAAGGAACGGTCGATGCGGTCGCCGATGGCCAAGACGATCTCACCGATCAACTAAACGCACTCGAATCACAGCTCGACGCCGTCGAGGCCGAACTCGAATCGGCCACCACCGCGACCGAAGAGCTCGAAGCCCTCGAATCCCGTCTGGAGGCGACGACCGAAGACGTCGACGGGATGACGGACGATATCGATTCAATGAAGTCAGAACTCTCGGCGTTGTCCGAGGACGTCGGTAGCGTGGCCAACGAGATGGAAGACCTCCAGGCCGATCTGACCGACCGGATTGACGCCATCGAGGGCGAACTCGATTCGCTCACGGATCGAATCGAGGCGATCGAATCTTGGCGTGATCAGTTGACATCCGCACTCGGGCCGGACTGAGGACAACGATAGCGGCATCATCCAAGTGATTCCGGGGCCGCCAGGGATTGGTGTGGGCTAACATTCCACGAAACCGACCGCGGAGGAACGTTGTTCGGTGAGCCGGATCGCAATCGGTTTATCCGCCGATCGGCTTTCTGAGAGCAATGAATGCAGGCGAAGGAAGGGAGTCGCTCGTCGATGTGGCAGTACCCCGGAAGGGTCGGCCACTCGAAGCCGTCCTCGAACGGATGGCTCAGCTGGCGGGGGCGCCGACGATCGCCGACGAGATCATCTCGACGCTCCGCTACGAGAAGGCTATCGCCAAGGGTCAAAAGACCCCAGACGCGGATGTCTATGCGCGGCTTTCGGAGTACAGCAATCTCGATGACGAAACCCGGCCGGACTTTACCTTGCTGCGGGACGACCGCGACGGGATGCCCCGACGGATCGTCTTCGACAGCGTGACGATCCCCCTCGATGCGGTGTCGGTGCGCCTGATCGGTCGCGAGGAACCGTTTCGTGCGCTCCGGAAACACGAGGTCGCACTCGGCTTTGACAGTGCCGACCTCGTACTCGAGGAGGTCGTCGGCCTCCGACCGGAACCGCTGACCGGCCTGGGGGAGATGAACGAACGGATCGATCCCCACGACACCGACGTTCGAGTCGTCACCGGTCTCGGGGATACGGTGTATCATACGCTCTTAGCGACGCCGGCCGTCGTCGATACGATCGACGTCCGTAATCTCGACCGCGACTTCGTACAGGCCTACGACGGTGAGCTGTGTGTCTCGCCCCGATACGAGCGCCTCGTCGAGGCCATCCTCGGGACCAGCGCACTCGATGGGATCGAGTTCGCCTATCCTGACGATGGACAGACCGAGGAGGCGGCGATCGCCGAAACGGGAGTGGGCGTGTATCTAACGGTCACTGGATCGACGGCCCGAGATCATGGGCTCATCGTCGGGGAACATCTCTTTGCCAGCGAGACGGCCCTACTCGAAAACGTCGCCGAAACGGGTGCCGATCCGATCGATCGCGTCCAGGCCAAGCTCCGGGGGGCCGACCTCGAAACGGAACTGCTGGTCTGATCCGACGATCACGCGTTGCGATCAGAGCGAACAGCGTCGAGCCGTCTGGTTGTGGTCGGCAGATCAAGCCGTGCCCGATATCCATTGAAGCTGGTGGTGTAGATGAACCCGGACACCGTCACTGTCGAGTCAGTAAGGGGGTCACGATCCGGGAACCGATCAGTCCCGAGCACGATCGTAACGGTCCCGCGCGAGCGGGCCGGGATCGAACGGTCTGGGAACGCCCGGACGGTGAGCCGTTCGCCGTCTGGTCGATCAACGGCGAGCAACACCGACTCGATAGATAGTGGTTCAGTCAACCGATTCGGGATCGAAAGTGTCAGCTCAACGCCCGTCGGCCGCATTTCGATCTGGCCGGCAAGTTCAGGCGTGACACCACGCTGTTCGACGGCCGATCCGTAATTGTGGGCAGCGGTCCCCACGAGACCGATCGAGCCGACGAGCAGGACGACCGTCAGACCGACCTTCACCCAGGGACCGGTAGACAGTCGGGTGAACGAAAACAACTCCCGGCCGACACCGATCGTGATCACGGCCCCTAGGACCGTCAGGAGCGTCCCGAGCATCGCGAGGACGATTGCCCGAGCGATGGCATTCGAAAGCAACAGCGTTCGTTCGACGGTCGTCGGTGTTTTAATGACGAAGAGTGGTATCACAAAAGCGATCGCGACCACGATCCCAGCAACGCCAGCCTGCAGGCCGAACGCAACGAGACGAGTACGGAAATCCATCGTCCACCAGGCAAGAAGGATGCCGACGAACGGTACAACGAAAATCGCATGCTCGAACGGGACGGTCCCATATTGAAACAGCGCGTCGTAGGCGAGCAATCCACCGGTCGTCAGACCACATCCGCTCCCGACAAGCAACCCACGACCGGACGAACGGAGCCAAGCGCCCCGTGAATCGGACAGCATCGACATTGGATAACTGGCCTGCTGTGAGTCGGTATCGTATATAGTGATTCGGTCGACGGAACTGGCGGTTCAATGTGGCGGAGTGATCGATGTGGGTTCAAGGTTAATTACATCAAAGAATGGCATAGCATCATTCCTAATGAATTGATTCACTCGACGAATCGATGATTCGAACGGTAGACTGACGTGCGTCGTTATCGCTGTAGGTTTCCGTTTATCGACCACTCCAACCGTGATTTGATCTGATTCTTGAATAACGGATACGTGATGACCAACGGAACCGCTCCAAGAACAACACCGTGTGCAGCGGTGTTTCCTAGAACACTAAGGATGGTCTCGTACGGTCCCGAACCGGATTCGAACAACAAGAATGCAAAGCCTTCGAACACCGCTTGAACGAAGGCTCCCAGAGTTGCCCCGATAGTCAGCGATCGGGGGTTTTCTGGATCGTCCGCTATCTTGTTTAGATACCATCCGAATGCCGTGAATCCGATAACGTATCCAAGGAAGCCGATCGGATCGTCTAATTCGTATCCCTCAAAGACATCTAAGAACCCCTCCGCGAGGGCGGCTCCTAGCCCGATCGACAACGTTGGAAGACCGTATCGGCAGGTTGCGATCAGGAGATACGGGAGAAAAAATGGCTTCAGATCGATATCAAGCGCTACCTCCCCAACTTCTTCGCTAACCAGCAAACCAACACCGAACAGAAACGCGCTGGCAATCCCAAGCAACGCCACTCTCCTAGTCGTACCCGGCATCGGATCGTTACCCCCTTTTGCATCGATCGATGGCCCGTCTTGGGAACTCTTTGGCATTTTAGCTACGGGAGGGATGCTGCCCAATACGCAAAGATGCTACTAGGAGTGGCATACTCGGCTACTGAGACATATATACGACACATATCAACGCTAATTTCGTGGTTTTTATTCACTGACTCCTGATGATGAACTCCTCAGCGCGCCTTCCTTTCCCGACAACGCGAATCATGCGTGGTATCTGGATCGGATACACTGGTGCGTACTTCACGTTCTTTTATGTATTTCAGGACGTCCAGGAGATTGCAGACGCTAACTTGGATCTCACTTTCGACACTCAGCTAATTCGAAACGCTGAATTTCACCGA
>JBDGPX010000081.1:0-5950 GCA_042219475.1 Halobacteriales archaeon | reverse complement strand
ACGCGTCACTCCAGATTCTCTCGGCTCCAGTCTAAACCCCAGAAGTAGTGCTAGGTAGCAAGGCGGATTCCCCGCCCACGTGGGCGGGGTTGAAGTCAGTCAGCGTACCGGCAGTCAGCACGCAATTCTTGCCACCCATTAGGCCGCAGCCGCACTCGATGGTGTCGAAGCAATCGAAGACCTTGACGACCACTACAAAACGTCTCGACCGGAGTTCACCAGTAACACTGTAAAATACGATACCCGGACGATGACGCTGTTCGATGACGGGTCTGTGTCGCTTTCCACCGTCGAGGGTCGGATTCGGTGTGACCTGAACCTCCCCGACGAAGAAGACGGGTATCAACACGAATACCTCAACAATGGCGAGTGGGAAGTAACAGAGTCTACGCTGTCAAAGCGTGATGGCGAGTACTACCTCCACCTCGGCTTTCGAAAAGACAAGCCCGAGAAACAGGTCGAACGACAGGATAACGACGAGGACAGGACAGTTCTTGGCGTTGACCTCGGCATCGTCAACATCGCCACCACAAGCACGGCACGCGGTGAGTGTGAGTAATTCACACACTTTTCTCCAGCGGATTTCCTGACGAAAGCTTTACCGGAGGTACCGGCTAAGAGGACTCCAATGACTATCCGGGAGCCTGTCGGAGGTGACATCTCATGGAGCTGATCGTCACCGAGAAGGAAAACGTCGCCCGTCGGATCGCCGACATCCTCAGCGACGGCACCGCAAGCACCGAAGAAGTGCGTGGTGAGACGATCTACAAGTGGGGTGGCAAGCGCGTTATCGGCCTCTCGGGGCACGTCGTCGGCGTCGATTTCACCGAGGAGTACACGGACTGGACCGACGTTGAACCCGCTGATCTGATCGACGCTGAGGTCGTCAAACGACCGACCCAAGAGTCGATCGTTAACGCTCTCCAGGCCCTCGCCGAAGACGCCGACCGAGTGACGATCGCCACGGACTACGACCGCGAGGGCGAACTCATCGGCAAGGAGGCCTACGAGCTGGTTCGGGGCGTCAACCAGGACGTTCCGATCGATCGCGTCCGGTTCTCCTCGATCACGGAAAACGAGGTCACCGAAGCCTTCGAGAATCCCGACAGTCTCGACTTCGATCTCGCGGAAGCGGGGGAAGCCCGCCAGATCATCGATCTCATGTGGGGCGCTGCTCTGACCCGTTTTCTCTCGCTTGCGGCCAAACAGTACGGCGATGATTTCATCTCCGTCGGCCGGGTCCAGAGCCCGACACTGAAGCTGATCGTCGATCGCGAGCGGGAGATCGAGGCCTTCGAGCCCGACGACTACTGGGAGCTGTTCGCCGACCTCGCGAAAACGGGTGGCGAGACCGACCCGTTTGAGGCGCAGTATTTCTATCTCGATGAGTCGGGCAACGAGGCCGAACGGATCTGGGTCGAAGACGACGCCGAGTCGGCGTTCGAACGACTTGACGCCGCCGAAACCGCCGATGTCACCGAAGTCAGGCGTCGGACTCGTACCGATCGACCGCCGGCACCGTTCAATACGACCCAGTTCATCCGGGCGGCCGGCGCCATCGGCTACTCCGCGAAACGGAGCATGTCCCTCGCCGAGAATCTCTACACCGCCGGCTACATCACCTACCCCCGAACGGACAACACCGTCTATCCGGACGATCTCAACCCCGAAGAATTGGTCTCGGCCTTCGCGAACACCCGCTCGTTCGGCGAGGATGCCACCGACCTCCTCCAGAGTGGGGGAACGCTGACGCCGACCCGTGGGGACACCCGGTCGACCGATCATCCGCCGATCCATCCGACGACGGATATCCCCGATCAGGGCGATCTCACCGAGGACCAGTGGAACGTTTACGAGCTGGTCGTCCGGCGCTTTTTCGCGACCGTCGCTGAACCGGCGACGTGGGAACACCTCCGGGTCGTCGCCGAGGTCGATGGCCTCTCGATGAAGGCAAACGGCAAACGCTTGCTGGAGCCGGGCTACCACGCGGTCTATCCCTACTTCAACACCTCCGAGAACTTCGTTCCCGATGTCGAGAAAGGCGAAAACCTCGATATCACGGATGTCGAGCTCGAGGCGAAACAGACCGAACCACCGCGGCGGTACGGACAGTCCCGGCTTATTGAACTCATGGAGGATCTCGGGATCGGAACAAAAGCGACCAGACATAATACCATTGACAAGTTATACGATCGTGGCTATATCGAGAACGACCCGCCACGGCCCACACAATTAGCTCACGGCGTCGTCACCGCCGCCGAAGAATACGCCGACATGGTCGTTTCCGAGGCCATGACCGCCCAACTCGAGGAAGACATGACCGCCATCGCTAATGGCGAGGCCTCACTTGAGGAGATCACCGACGAGTCCCGGGAGATGCTCGAGCGGATCTTCGAGGAACTCGAAGCCTCCGAGGAGGAGATCGGCGAGCAGATCCGCGAGGCGCTCAAGGCCGACAAGACCCTGGGGCCGTGTCCGGAGTGTGGCGAACGATTGCTGACCCGCAAGTCACGCCACGGCTCACATTTCGTTGGCTGTGATGGCTATCCCGACTGTGAGTACACGCTCCCCCTCCCGAACAAGGGCGAACCGTTGATCTTGGACGAGGTCTGTGCGGAGCACGATCTCAAGCACGTCAAGATGCTGGCCGGCCGGGGGACGTTCGTCCACGGCTGTCCGCAGTGTCAGGCCGACGAAGCCGACGAGGAGGACGACCGGATCATCGGCGCCTGTCCGGACTGTGGTGAGGACCACGGCGGAGAACTCGCCATCAAGCGTGTCCGGAGCGGCTCACGGCTCGTCGGCTGTACGCGGTACCCGGACTGTGACTACTCGCTGCCGCTTCCTCGCCGCGGCGATCTCGAGGTCACTGACACGTACTGTGCGGAACATGACCTCCCCGAACTAATCATTCACACCGATAACGATGATGAGCCCTGGGAGCTCGGCTGTCCGATCTGCAATTACGAGGAATACACCGGCCAGCGAGAAGCCGATGATGAGCCCGATGAGGATGAACTCAAATCTATCGACGGGATCGGGACGAAGACCGCAGAGAAGCTTGAAACGGTGGGTATCGAGACCGTGACCGATCTCACCGATGCAGATGTCGAGGCCATCGCCGATGACGTCGATGGTATCAGCGCTGATCGGCTCCGCGACTGGCAGGCCAGCGCCGAAGGATAACCCGGCGCGACGCCGGATATAGGGGTCCGAAGGGGTTTTGCCACCGCCTCGCGCATGACCGTATATGAGCGAGCCGTGGGGTGACTGGGATCACGTGGTGAAGATCGACCCTGACAAGGAACTTCCACCGGATGTTTCCTATGCCGATATCTGCCAGACAGGGACCGATGCGCTCCAGATCGGGGGGACCACCGGGATCACCGAGTCGAAGATGGCTGAGGTCATCCGGGCCACGGGCGAGTACGACGTGCCGGTCTTTTTGGAGCCATCGAATCCCGGCGTTGTGGTTCATCGCGACGAACTCGACGGCTATCTGGTGCCGACGGTCATGAACGCGGGCGACGCGGCGTGGATTACAGGCGCTCACAAGGAGTGGGTTCGACTCGATCCAGACATCGATTGGTCACGCACCTGGACCGAAGCATACATCGTCCTCAATCCCGAGGCGGCGGTCGCGACCACCACCGATGCCAACTGTGATCAATCCCCCGAGGATGTCGCGGCCTATGCGACCGTTGCCGAGCGCATGTTCCACCAGCCGATCGTCTACATCGAGTATTCCGGGACGTTCGGCGATCCCGAGCGTGTCGCCGCCGCCGCCAAAGCGCTCGACTCGGCGACGCTGTTCTACGGCGGGGGCATCCGGACGTATGAGGCGGCAAAGGAGATGCGTCACCACGCCGATACGGTGATCATCGGCGACCTCGTCCATGACGAGGGAATCGAGGCCGTTCGTGAGACTGTTAAGGGTGCCAAGGACGCGGCCGGCTAATCGATCTGTGTTCCCTGTTCTATCATGTCGATCCTGCAGGCACATCGGTTGACGAATCCATCATTGAACTGACGCCCGGCGGGGAAATGACCGCGCTTAAGGCCGGTCCTTCCAATCTCCGCACATGGACGATCGAACCTACACGGCGGACGCCGAACCTGGCGACACCGTCACGGTCGCCGGCTGGGTCCACGAGATTCGGGACCTCGGCGGGATCGCCTTTCTCATTCTCCGGGATACGACCGGGAAGATCCAGGTGAAATTTGAGAAGGATGAGTTGGATGACTCACTGGTCGAGACCGGTCTATCGGTCCATCGCGAGAGTGTTCTCCGTGTCGACGGTCAGGTCGCCGAGGAGGAACGAGCCCCGACCGGCATCGAGATCGTCCCCGACGCCATCGAAGTGATCACCGAGGCCGATCCCGAGCTCCCGCTCGATCCTTCCGGGAAGGTCGAGGCCGATCTTTCGACCCGGCTTGACAACCGCACGCTCGATCTCCGCAAGCCCGAGGTCAAGGCGATCTTCGAGATCCGCGGAGAAGTCCTCCGATCGGTTCGGGAGTATTTTCGATCAGTGGGTTGTACCGAGATCAACACGCCGAAGATCGTCGCCACCGGCACCGAAGGCGGGACCGAACTTTTCCCGATCACCTACTTCGGCCGTGAGGCGTTCATGAACCAGAGCCCACAGCTGTTCAAACAGCTGATGGTCGGCTCCGGGCTCGAACGGGTCTTCGAGATCGGGCCGATCTTCCGGGCCGAGGAACACAACACACCCCGTCATCTCAATGAGGCGACGATGATCGACTTCGAGTCGGCCTTTTTCGACCATCACGAAGCGATGGATATCTGTGAGGGGACGCTGAAAGCCGCCTACGAGGGTGTCGCCGAGAACTGCCAGGAACAACTCGAAATCCTCGGATTCGACGATTTTACCGTTCCCGATGCGGATTTCCCCCGTCTGTCCTATGAGGAGGTGATCGAGCGGATCAACGCCACCGGCGCCCTCGATGAGCCGCTCGTCTGGGGCGATGACCTCCCGACCGAGGGCGAGAAAGCGCTCGGCGAGGAGATCGGCGGGCACTACTTCGTCATCGATTGGCCAAGCGAGATCAAGCCGTTCTACATTCAGGATTACGACGACCAGCCGGAGCTCTCGAAAGGGTTTGACCTGATGCATCCTCGGATGGAGCTGGTTTCCGGCGGCCAGCGTGAACACCGGTACGAACCGCTCGTCGATGGATTCCGCCAGCAGGGACTCGACCCCGCCGAATTCGACTACTACACCGAGATGTTCAAATACGGGATGCCGCCCCACGCCGGCTGGGCCTACGGCGTCGAACGGCTCGTGATGACGATGCTCGACCTCGATAACATCCGCGAAGCCGTCCTGTACCCGCGGGATCGTCAGCGGCTCTCGCCTTGATCCTCACGGAGTACGTCCGTGTTCGGTTTCGGTGACGGCGGTTATGTTTGATCCGTCCAATAGCCCTCCTGTTCCTATTTGTCGCTTCGGTACATGTTACCGAGTGGCAACGAAACAGTTTTGCATACACTAAGTAATACAACTAGGTGGTATGTCATCCGGATTTGATCAATTCAGCCAGGTCGGCGAGGCCGATGTCACCCGAGCGATCGGTCAGGAATGGACCGAGGAATTCATGGACTTCTCCGACAGCGACGTGATCATCGTCGGTGGCGGCCCATCGGGCTTGATGGCCGCGAAGGAACTCGCGGAGCGTGGGGTCAAGACGATGGTCGTCGAGAAGAACAACTACCTCGGTGGTGGATTCTGGCTCGGTGGCTTCCTGATGAACAAGGTCACCGTCCGCAGCCCGGCCGAAAGCGTCCTTGAGGATCTCGATGTCGATTACAAACCCGCCCAGGACACCGAGGGGCTCTATGTCGCGAACGGCCCTCATGCGTGTTCGGCGCTGATCAAGGCCGCCTGTGACGCCGGCGCGAAGATCCAGAACATGACGGAGTTCACCG
>JBDGPX010000082.1:0-6040 GCA_042219475.1 Halobacteriales archaeon | reverse complement strand
CGTCATGAGATACTCTACGCGTCCTGAGGATATGAACTAGTCTGCTGATCCCTATCAGGACGAACTACCGATTGTAGTACCCCGCCCCGGATCGCTGTCCGGCCTTCGGATCGCTGTCACAAGCCTTATCGATTGCACATCGCCTACCAGTGTCTATGGATGAGGCCGACGTACGGGATCTCCTTCGCGATGTCGAAGATCCCGATTTAGGCGACGATATCGTCTCGCTGGATCTCGTCAATTCGATCGAAATCATCGATGGGGTGGCCGAAATCTCGCTCAAACTCGGAGCGCCGTATTCGCCACACGAGACGGCGATCGCTGATGCAGTCCGGTCAGCGCTCGAAGATACCGGTCTCGAAATCGAACTCTCCGCGAACGTCGAACGAGATGTCGCGACGGACGATGACGTACTGCCCGATGTCAAGAACGTCATCGCGGTCGCATCGGGAAAAGGCGGCGTCGGCAAGAGTACCATCGCCGTGAATCTCGCCGCGGGATTGGCGTCGCTGGGCGCTCGCGTCGGGCTCTTCGATGCCGATGTCTACGGCCCGAATGTGCCACGGATGCTCGATGCCGACGACCATCCGAACGCGACCGAATCGGAAACGATCGTTCCGCCGGAGAAATACGGAATGAAGCTGATGAGTATGGACTTTCTCGTCGGTAAGGACGATCCCGTGATCTGGCGTGGACCGATGGTCCATAAGGTCATTACCCAACTCATCGAGGACGTCGAGTGGGGTGTGTTGGATTATATGGTTGTCGACCTGCCGCCGGGTACCGGGGATACCCAATTGACGCTCCTGCAGACAGTCCCGATATCGGGGGCCGTAATCGTCACGACACCCCAGGGGGTCGCTGTCGACGACGCCCGCAAGGGATTGCGGATGTTCGGCCGCCATGATACACCCGTGCTGGGCATTGTCGAGAATATGGGTTCGTTCGTCTGCCCCGACTGTGGGAGTACGCACGACATCTTCGGTTCCGGTGGCGGGCAAGCGTTCGCCGAGGAAGTCGAGATGCCCTTCCTCGGATCCATCCCCCTCGATCCGAGCGTCCGTACTGGGGCCGATGAAGGAGCCCCGATCGTCCTGGATGAGGACGCCGCAGTCGCCGATGCGTTCCGCACCCTGACTGAGAATGTCGCCAACAACGTCGGTGTCTTGCATCGCCGTCCCTGAAGCACACCGTCTCGCTTTGCTTACTCCTTACTATCCGATCGGTTCGAGTTCGATCGCGATCCCGTAGAGGAGACCAATCATACCAGCCACGCTAATGGCGACACCGACCAGCTGGAGCCGTGGCGTAGTCGCGGGAAGTTCAATGATCCATAATCCGGCGACAAGGAGGAGGCCACCGACCGTTACGAACCACGCGAACCGTTCCATATCCCCGTATGTCTCTCCTTGGTGGTTAGTGATTGTGTCCGAGTTCGGGTGCTCTACGGTGTCTGGCCTATATCGACCGCGGGGCCGCAAGCGTTAGTGACATCCGGTCCTTACCGCAAGACATGAGCGATGCGATGCTCGTCTATGATGACGATTGTGGGTTCTGTACGTGGTGGGCCGATCTGTTTCGGGACCATTCCGATATCCGGCTTGTCGGCTTCTCCGAGTTGACCGATGACCTTCGCGAGCAACTGCCGAGTGATTACCGCCAGTGTTCGCATCTGATCACCGACGAGTCGGTTTATTCGTGTGGCGCGTCGATCGAGGAGGCGTTTCTTCGGTCTGATCTGGGTGATGATATCCGTCCGGTCCTCTCCTTTATTCGTCAGTTCGAGGAGTATCATGACCTCCGTGAACGGGGCTATCGCTTCGTCGCAGAGCATCGCGATCTGTGGGGAAAGCTCATTTCGAAAACCCCGCCGGCGAGGGCCAACTCCGATCGCTCCTGACGTCCTAGTCGCGATCTGGGGATGTGTCCGTTCGTGTTCGTCTCTTAATCTCGCTCATCGGAAGCGTTGCTGTCGGACGATTACCCGGGATTCTACTTGGTCTCTGGAGATCGGTCCGACGTATGTACCAAGCCGTTCGCGGGTCCACCATCGGCCGCTTCGCTTGCGTTTGGCTTTGGTCGTAAACTCGTATCGATATCTGATCGCTCGGACATACGTCGGTGGTTCCTCGGGAAACGGATTCGTCCGCAACAGCTGCACCGTCGCTTGGTCTCCTTCAAGGAGCCGTTCCAGCAGTGTGTTGAACCAAGGATGGCGGCGCGGCGACGGGGACATAGCGGCGAACCACAGCTGCCAATCAAGCCGCAGATGATAGGGGGCCCACTGCGGTGGTCGTTTATCAACTTTCACCGGTTGGCCCTTGAACTCGTATTCAATCCAATCCTCGGGGCCCGGATCGGCGGCCCGTGTTCCTTCGATCACGATCTGGAATCTGTGCTTGGTGACCGAGCCGAACGCGCCGTAGGTGTTGACGAGATGGAGTGGATCGAACGCGGTGTTCATCACCTGTCCCGTCGAAAGCATGTTCCGGACCGGACGAACACTCAACACGAGGACTAATAGCGCGACCAGGAGGGTCAACACCAAAAACCAGACGGGGAGTGCCGCCGGTGCCGGTGTTGGTGGCGCGATCGGTAGAACCAACCCGAGAATTGAATCGTCGAATGTGCTGATGGCAAGCACGATCGTGAGTGCATTCAGCCACGAGAAGTTCCCAGTGATCATGAGCCATCCTTGAAACACCACCGTTGCGATGCCAGCGAGGGCTGCGGCCGGTTGTGGAGCGAAATATAGGAACGGTATTGCGAGTTCGACGATGTGATTGCCGACGACTTCGAGCCGGTGGAATCGATCGGGCAGATGGTGGGCGAACCAGCTGACCGGATTGGGCATCGGCTGGGTTTCGTAGTGATAATCCAGACAAGTAAGGTCCCGCCAGCACTGATCCCCGCGGATTTTGATCAGTCCAGCGCCGAACATATTTCGAAAGAGCACCCACCGGAGAAGCCAGATGATCACGACCGGGGCAGCGACATTACCCGTCCCGAGGAAGATCGCGAGAAATCCCGTCTCGAGTAACATCGACTCCCAACCGAAGCCATAGAAGACCTGTCCGGCGTTGACAAAGGAGAGATAGAGCCCCCACAGAAGCGCCCAGACCACGATCGCCGCCGGTACGGCGAACGGTTGCGGGAGATATCCCGGAATCCCGAACAGCGCGACAAGCGAGAGCACCACACCGCTCCATGCCGCGAACCCGATGACCCGATCGCTTGGATAAAAAAAGAACAGACTGGGTCGTTCAGCAAACGAGCGTCGATCGACGTACTGTCGGATCGGCGATAGCCCGTTTTCTCCAACCAGCGGGCGGAACTGATTTACAGCCACCAGAAAGGCGAGCAGATAGATCAGGGCTAATCCACGCTGGAACAACCACCGGACCAGCCAGTAGCCACCCGGTTCGCCGAACCCCATATCGTGCCTCAATCACCGATTCACAAAGACATAACGGGTTACTGGGGAAGCCGTATCCGAACCCCGAATCGGTCGAGCCGTGCACGGCACCTGCGTTTAGTCTAAGTGAGTCCGGCCCGTATATTCGTCTAACCATGTCTCCGGAGCCATGGTTCTACGTCCTCTTGATCGGTATCGGCGGGCTCCATCTGTTGGTCGCCCTCTTGGTGCTCCGGTTCGAGTCGGGTCGAACGACCGCCCACGCAAGGCGGGTAGAGACGGCTGACGATGAAACGTCCGGTGATCACGTGACGTGTGGCGAATGTGGCGCCACAAACGAGACCGGTTACCGATACTGTCGACAGTGTGTCTCGGAACTACCGGGGATGGTTACGGCGAGCCAGTCCACTCCAGCAACGGCCGGCCGGGAACTGTTCTAGCGGCGATTATCCCTTGGTGATGGCCACCGCCGCCCGACCATCGCCCACGCTGTCCTCCGGATCACGGCGAAAATCGTCCGCGCTGTTGTGATCATTTCGGAAATCCCTGAATGGATTCGAATCTTACATCGTTAATCGGCGGTGACCTCCGGAGATATCGTCACGTCGGCCGTCGAAACACCCATCCCTCACAATCATTCCATGACAATGTATCACAAAGGGTTTTGATCCTTCGGGGAGAATTCACATGTACGTTGGCCGAGAGGCCACGCTTCAGCCATGACTGACGATGAACTCATCTGGCGAATCGCGGGCGGTTCCGGTGACGGAATTGACTCGACGAGCCAGAACTTCGCGAAGGCGTTGATGCGTGATGGCCTTGATGTCTTCACGCATCGACATTATCCGTCACGAATCCGTGGCGGACACACCTACGCGGAGATCCGGGCACGAGCCGATCCTGTACGCTCCCGCGGTGACGGGTATAACTTCCTCCTCTCGCTCGGGGACAGCTTCGCACGCAATCCCCAAGACGAGGCCTACTATGGACGAGAGGAGTTGAAACCGCTTATCGAGAATCTCGACGACCTGCGTGAGGGTGGTGTGATCGTCTACGATACGGGGCTCATCGAACCGGACGATCTGCCGTCGGATTTCGATGATCGGGTCGAAGAGAACAACTGGCACGTCTACCCGATGGACCTTCGTGGGATGGCCCGGGACATGGGTCGGGAGGTCATGCGGAATACGGCCGGTGTCGGGGTGACCGCCGCCCTGATCGGCATGGACCTCGAACCATTCGAGAACCTAATGGGGGCGGTGATGGATGGGGAGGTCCTTGAGCAAAACATCGAGATCCTGAGGACTGCCCACGACAGAACGATCGAGGAGTTTGATTTCACCCATGATTTGGAGGTCCCGACTGCCGAGGAGCCCGAAGAGGACCAGGTTCTCGTTTCCGGTAGCTACTCGATCGCCTACGGTGCCATCGACGAGGGCTGTCGGTTCATCGCGGGCTATCCGATGACCCCGTGGACGGATGTCTTCACGATCATGACTCAATCCCTTCCCGAAGTCGGTGGGATCTCCGAACAGGTCGAGGATGAGATCGCGGCGGCATCCTTGGCTATTGGGGCGTCTCATGCCGGAGTAAAAGCGATGTCCGGCTCCTCGGGCGGGGGCTTCGCCCTGATGTCCGAACCGTTGGGGCTCGCTGAAATGGTCGAGGAACCGTTAGTCCTCGTTGAGGCCCAGCGAGCGGGACCGTCGACGGGTATGCCGACGAAATCCGAACAGGGCGACCTTGAACACGTCCTATACACCAGCCAGGGCGACTCCACTCGGGTCGTTCTCGCGCCGAGTAATCCCAAGGAGGCCTACATCCAGTCACGACAGGCCTTCGATATCGCGTATTCGTATAATATCCCGGTCGTATTGCTGTACGACCAGAAGCTGGGCGGTGAGTATCGCAATATCGACGAGAGCTTCTTCGACCGGGAGCCGAACCCAGCAATGCCCGGAACCCTCACCGAAGAGGAGATCGCCGAGTCGGCCCACCACGCCTCCGGTAAGTTTGAACGGTTCGCCTACGAAGCCGAGTCCGGCGTCGCGCCACGGTCCTTACCCGGACAGAAAGGCGGACGGTTCCTCGCAACCGGGAACGAACACAACCCGCCGGGGCACATCAGCGAAGACCCCGATAATCGCGTTTACCAGGTCGATCGACGGATGAGCAAATTGGACGCGATTCGCGACGATTTAGACAGCCGTGAAATCTCGAACCAAACCACCCACGGCCCTGGGGAGGCCGATTACGGCATCCTCACGTGGGGGAGTCAGCAGGGGACGGTCTTCGAGGCCGTCGATCGGATCAATGACAACGGCCACACGGTCAAGGCCATGAGTGTCAGTGATCTCGTCCCCTTCGCCGAGACAGAAGTAGTCGAATTCATCGAGAGCGTCGACGAGGCACTCGTCGTCGAGATGAACGCATCGGGACAGTTCCGCAACCACATCCAGAAGGAACTCGGCCGCTACGGCGATAAACTGTACAGCCTACTGAAATACGACGGAAACCCCTTCGAGCCCGCCGAGATTGTCGACGGGTTCGAAACCCGCCTCGAGGGCGGGATCGACACGCTTCCGGAATTCAACACCCGCATGGAATCTGCGGCAGGTGATTAAA
>JBDGPX010000086.1:0-6323 GCA_042219475.1 Halobacteriales archaeon | reverse complement strand
TACGTAGACGTACCCGGAGACCTGCGCCATGATCCGTTCGAGCCGGTCGTCGGTGGTCGTCGGCGCGACGATGAAGATCAGGTCCCGACCGTAGGTGTCACAAGCCTCACGGAGCGCATCGCTCTCCTCTGCGGGGAGATCCGGAACGACGAAGCCATCGATCCCGACCTCGGCGGCCCGGCGAACGAACGGCTCCGGACCGCGTTCGTCGCCGAACTGATAGATGAGGTTGTAGTAGGTCATACAGACAAGCGGCACGTCGACGTCGAGTTCCTCAACGAATTCGAAAAACCGGGTCGGCGTCATACCACCCTCCAGCGAGCGGACGATCGCACTCTGGATCGTCGGTCCCTCAGCGATCGGTTCCGAAAAGGGCAGACCGAGTTCGAGGATGTCGGCGCCCCCTCTGACGAGCGCCTCGAAGTAGCGTTTCGAGGCGTCGAATTCCGGATCGCCCGCCGCCAGGTACGGGATGAAGGTCGGTCCATCGTCGAACGCCGCGGCGATCCGGCTCTGTCCCTGGCCGGTATGGCTCATCGCATGCCCCCCTCGCCCGTGAAGACATCCATACTCGGGGCGGCGTCGAGATCTCGGTCGGTCGATTCCTCGAGCACCGTCTCGAGGTCCTTATCGCCCCGTCCGGAGACGTTGACGATCGCGATCTCGCCGAGTTCGTCGTGGTGCTCTTCGAGATATCCGAAGGCGTGGGCGGTTTCAAGTGCCGGGATGATCCCCTCACGCTGGGAGAGCCGATGGAACCCCTCGAGCGCGGTATCGTCGTCGACGTTGACGGCCTCGACACGGCCTTCGTCCACGAGGTTCGCGAGTTCCGGTCCGACGGCCGCGTAATCCAACCCTGCCGAGACGCTGTGGGACTCCATGATCTGGCCATCTCGGTCTTGGAGGACCTTCGTCCGAGCGCCATGCAGGATCCCCTCAGTACCCGTCGAAAGCGACGCCGAGTTGGGGGCGACGCCTTCCTCCTCGTCGATCGCGAGACTGCTCCCGCCGGCCTCGACCGCGTAGAGATCGACGCCATCGTCGTCGACGAAGTGATGAAACGCCCCCATCGTGTTCGAGCCGCCGCCCGCACAGGCGAGGACGCTATCGGGCAACTGGCTGGCCTGGGCTTGTATCTGCTCGCGGGCCTCCTTGGAGATCACCGCCTGGAAGTCTCTGACCATCCGCGGGAACGGATGGGGTCCGACGATCGATCCGATAACGTAGTGGGTGTGTTCGACGGTCCGTGACCAGTCCCGCATCGTCTCGCTGATAGCTTCCTTCAGCGTCCCCCGACCGATATCGACCGGATTGATCTCGGCGCCGTTGAGTCGCATCCGGAAGACGTTGGGCCGCTGGCGGCGGATGTCGGTCCGGCCCATGTAGATCTCACACGGCATATCGAGGTGAGCCGCCGCCATCGCTGTCGCGGTGCCGTGTTGACCGGCGCCGGTTTCGGCGATGATCCGCTCTTTCCCCATGTATTTGGCCAACAGAACCTGGCCGAGAGCGTTGTTGAGCTTGTGGGCCCCGCCGTGCAGGAGGTCCTCACGCTTGAGGTAGACGCCCATGTCATACCGGGTCGAGAGTTGTTCGGCGTACTGCAGCGGGAGGGGTCGGCCGCCGAAATCCCGCAGGCGATCCCTGAACTCGTCCATGAATCCGTCTTCGTTCTTCTGGACGTACCGTTCGTAGGCGTCAGTCAATTCCTCGATCGCCGGCATTAGCGATTCGGGGACGTATTGGCCGCCGTATTTACCGAATTTCGTTGAACTCATGTCTGGATCTGAATGTGCTGTGGTTTCGATAGTGGAGTGGTGTATCGTACTCGTGGATCGACCGTGTAGCTCGTATTTCGGGTGATTGATCAGGCGGACTCGCTTCGGGTCAGCGTTTCGGTGTTCGTCCGGACGTCACCGTCCATGATCGCCGTCCCGATGAGGAGCGCGTCGGCACCCGCCGCCCGCATCCGCCGTACGTCGTCGACGGATTCGATGCCGCTCTCGGCGATGAGCGTCACGTCATCGGGGGCTGCGGGAGCCACTCGCTCGAACGTGCCGAGATCGACCTCGAGACGGGCGAGATCACGGTTGTTGATGCCGATGATGTCGGCACCGGCCGCGAGGGCCCGGTCGAGTTCCTCGCGGGTATGAACCTCGACGAGGGTCTGAAACCCCCGTTTACGGGCCGCGGTGAGCATCCCGGATACATCATCGAGAAACCGCGCGATCAACAGGACGACGTCCGCGGTGACGGCGTCGAGATGGGCTTCCTTGAGCAGGAAATCCTTCCGCAACACCGGGACGTTAACGGCATCTCGAACGCGTGTGAGTGCCTCGCGCGAGCCGCCGAAGTGTTCGGGTTCGGTAAGCACTGATAGTGCGGCTGCTCCGCCAGCGACCATCTCGCGGGCGAGTGCGACGGGATCCTCGGTGCGCTCGCCGTCGGTGGTGGGGCTCGTCGGCTTCACCTCGGCGATGACCGGCACTCGATCGTCGGCCGTTGCGGCTTCGAAGGCTGCCGGGAGCGACCGGGCTTCGACCGATAGCCGTTCGTCGCCCCCCGGCCGGTCGGCCGCCGCGTTCAGGATCGACCGTACCGCCGGTGCAACGTCCTCACTAGCGTCCATCATTGTACATTCACGGACTAATCTGTACATAAGCGTTGTGTCACGAGCCGAAGGTTCAAGCCGCGGTTCGCCGTTGAGAGTGACATGGAGGAGGCCGGCATCTTTGCCATCGAGTCGTCCTACCTCGATTCTTACGTGCAGCTCGGCATCGCGAGCGGTCGGGTGATCAGCCTCTCGTTCCCGAGGTCACCCGATGCCGACGCTGGAACCGATCATCCGGTCTTGGATCGCATCAAGCGGTATCTCGAGGGGACCAAAGAGGACTTCGCCGACATCGAGACGGCATTGACGATGCCGACCGATCGACGCCAGATACTCGAGACGCTCCGAGGGATCCCCTATGGTGAGCAGATCTCAGTCGAACAGCTCGTCCGCATGACGCCGGGTCTCGATCCGGACGACGAAGGCGATATCGAAACCGCTCGCTCGGCATTGGCCGACAATCCCATCCCGTTGATCATCCCGGACCACCGCGTCCGTGATGGTCCTAGTGGGGCACCACCGGGTGTCGAACAAAAGCTGCGATCGCTCGAGAACCTCTGAGCTACGCCGGTGAGTCGGCGGTTGATCCGTTTTCTCCGTTCTCGTCTGCCCCGTCATCAGTCGGAACTTGGATCGGATCGACCGTCGACGCGGACTGGTGGCCATCGCTTTGGATGAGACTCACAATCCCGGTCGCGATCATTCCCGCCGCAACCGCCCGGATTGTTTCGACATACCAGCTCTTTGGCTCCAGGTCACCGGGATTCTCGAACCCGGGGAACAACAGCCGGAGGTTCAGCGTGATGAATTGACGGGGAAACAACAGGCCAAACAGCCCCTTCAGGAGCAGGACGGCACCGCCGATCCGACGAAGCCGAGCGATTATGCTCATACCCATCCTTCGAACGACATACCGAATAATGGCTCGATCCACCGCTCCTTTGATCGATGGCCGACGACGGACCGATCGCCCGATCGGGACGGGACTAATGTTCGTTCAGCGCTCGTGGACGATGAACTCGAAGGCGTTGACGAGATAGTGGGCGATGACGACGACCAGTAGGCTGTCAGTGAGGATGAACCCCGCCGCCAGGACGAACCCCAAGCCGGCGGTGACGACGATCCCGCTACGTCCCTGTGCGCCGTGGCCGTAGCCGAACAGCACCGAGGAAACCACCGCCAAGAGCCAAGGATCGATGCCGTAGGCGGCGTTGAACACGCCGATCACCGCGCCACGGAAGAGCACCTCCTCGAAGCCGGCGATAATCGGCAACACGACACCCAGCAACAACGCCCAATCTCCCGTCGACTCCGGGGCGAGTGCCTCACGCAGCCGTTCGTCGTATCCGATATCGAATCGATCAGCCAGGCGGGTGCCGGCCTCGTTGGCCGCATACAGGCCGGTTCCGAGGACGCTCCCGAGCACCACTGCGCGACCGACGGCACCCGTCAACCCCAGTGCGGCGGCCGGTATCTCGGTGATCCAGGCACCCCCGATCACCACGCCACCGAGTAATCCCTGTGAGAGACAGACGTTCGCCATCAGCTGTTTGGCGGGTATGGTGTCGATCGGTGGCCGATGGCGATCCTGATGGCCGTCCTCGACCGGCGCCGGACCCTCGGCTGTTGACTCGTCTCGGCGATCGGTCGCTGTCGGACTCTCCTCGGATGTGAGCGATCGATCTCGGTCCCACTCCCAGTTCCTTTCCTGATCCGTATCGGCGGCCGGATCGTCATCACGGATCACTTGCTCGGAGGCACGAGCCAGCGCGAGCAGTGTCCCGAGTACGAACACTGTGAGGGCGGCGAACAGGCCCCACTGTGGCGTACCCGTGGCGGCCATCACTCGGAGAACGACATGATCAGAAAGTAAAACAACCGGGATCGGATCGATGATGCGATCTGTTAGCGGATCACTATTGGGGATTCGGGCTGCCGGTGCCGGCACCCTGCCCGACCTGCTGATCGAGCGCTTGGCCGGTGATCGACTTGAGCCGGTCGACCAGCGAGTCCTTCTCTGGCTCGCCTTCGAGGGCGACTTCGAGGACCTCGCTGATGTGTTTAACCGGGACGATTTCGACCATCTCCTTGTATTCGTCCTCGATCATCACGTCCTGCTCGTTGGCAGCCGGGATGATGACCGTATCGATGCCCGCCTTGGCGGCGGCCTCGATCTTGTGGGTAACACCGCCGACGGGCAGGACATCACCCCGGACCGACAGCGAGCCGGTCATCGCCATGCTCTGGTCGACGGGGACGTTCTCAAGCGCGGAGATCACCGCCGTTGCGACGGTTACCGATGCCGAGTCACCCTGGACGCCTTCATAGGACTGGACGAACTGGATATGGATGTCCTTATCGCTGATCGACTCGCCGGAGAATTTCTTGATGATCGCCGAGACGTTCTGAACGGCTTCCTCGGCGATGTCCTGGAGCTTCCCGGTGGCGATCACTTCACCGGGGCCCTGACTCGGGGCGATTTCCGCCATGACGGGCATGACGATCCCCGAATCCTCGCCCATGACTGCGAGGCCGTTGACCCGCCCCACCACCGACCCGGCATCGACGGTGAGTTCGTAATCCTTCCGGCGTTCGATGTAGTTATCGGCGAGCTGTTGTTCGATCGACCGCGAGCGGTTTTTCGCTTCGAGGACGTGCTCGCGCTCGACGTGATCGGCGTTTTCGTCCTTGGCGATGTCACCAGCCACCCGAACCAACCCACCGAGATTACGCAGCTTGAGCGTCAGATGGTCCTTCCGGCCGGACCGGCGCTGGGCCTCGAGGATCAGCTCCTCGACGGCGGTATCCGAGAAGGGCGGGAGTCGGCCGTCCTTCTCGACTTCCTGGGCGACGAATCGGACGTATTTCCGGCGCATCTCGGGGGTATCCTCGATAGTGTCGTCCATGTACACCTCGTACCCGTATCCCTTGATGCGTGAACGCAGCGCCGGATGCATGTTCTCCATTGCGTCGAGGTTCCCTGCCGCGACCATGATGAAGTCACAGGGAACCGGTTCAGTCTGGACCATCGCCCCGGAGGAGCGTTCGGACTGGCCCGTAATCGAGAACTCGCCTTCCTGGATGGCGGTCATCAGTTTCTGCTGGGACCGGATATCGAGCGTGTTTATCTCATCGATGAACAGGACGCCCTTGTTGGACTTGTGGATCGCGCCCGCCTCGACGCGTTCGTGGCTCGGCGTTTCCATCCCGCCTGACTGGAACGGGTCGTGACGGACGTCACCCAATAGCGCCCCGGCGTGGGCACCGGTCGCGTCCTCGAACGGGGCGGTCTTCTCGTCGCCGTTGTTGATCAACAGGTTCGGGACCATCGAATCCGAGCCCCGCGAACCGTACCGGAAGGCGAGGTAGATGACCCCGGCCGCGAGAATGCCCAACAGGGGATCCTGGGCGATCAAGAGGGAATAGCCAACCACGACGGCGATAATGATCCACATTAGGAACGACCGCATCTGATTGCGCTTGCGGGCTTCCTCCTTGTGGGCATCGACGATCTGTTCACCTTTCCCGGCCGGGACTGTCCGGATCTTGGGTTTGTTACCGTCGTCCGGATTATGATAAACCAGGACGTCCTGGAGATCCTCTTTGGGGAGCAACTCGCTCATCGCCTTCGCGAGCATTGACTTACCCGTCCCGGGTGAGCCGATCATCATCACGTGGCGGTGCTGTTTGGCCGCCTTCATGATGATGTCGC
>JBDGPX010000004.1:0-6379 GCA_042219475.1 Halobacteriales archaeon | reverse complement strand
GATCGACCACCTCTTCGTTCACTCAACAGCAGACGCTAACGTGCAAAGCTGAGTAATCGATGGAAAATCCGACCTTGATCATCGACGCCAGTCGAGGCTCAGGCTATCCGGCGAATAGCTGATGATGACGGGATATCGGTCCGTTGGAGTCGCCCTCAATACTTAAGATTGAAACCCGGGCAGAATCAAAGGCGAATAACCTATGGATCAACAGGAACTCCGCAAGGAGGCCCACGATCTCGACGTGACGGTGTGGGTGGGGAAGGCCGGGCTCGATGCGGTCGTCGATGAACTCGGGGACCAGCTCGACGATCGGAAGCTCGTCAAAGTGAAGTTCCTGCGATCGGCACAAGGGGGGGCCGACGTCGATGAGTTGGCGACGGAATTGGCCGAGCGGGTGGACGCATCGCTGATCGAAACACGAGGGAATACGGCGGTGTATCACTGATGGTCCAACCACTCCCATTCTTCGATGACATCCTCTCGCCCGGTTACGCGTTGGCGATAACCCAGCTCCTTTATTTCCTCATCGCGTTCTTCGGGATCTACCTCATCGGCCGGCTCATGATCCTGCCGGTCGTCAACCGGATCCTCACCTCACGTGATCTGGATGCCCATGCCCGCAAACCGCTCCGGAAGCTCGTGAGCATCCTCATCGGCTTCGTCGCGATCGCCGTCGCGTTCGGGTTTGCCGGCTACGGCGACTTCCTTCAGTCGCTGGCAACGATCGCTGCCGCCGCGACGCTGGCGATCGGGTTTGCGATGCAGGACGTCCTCAAGAACTTCGTCGCCGGCGTGTTCATTTTCACCGACCGGCCGTTTCGGATCGGCGACTGGATCGAATGGGACGGTAACGCCGGCATCGTCGAGGATATCAGCCTGCGAGTCAGTCGGGTGCGGACGTTCGATAACGAGTTACTGACGGTGCCGAACTCTCAGCTGACCGACGGCGTGATCAAGAATCCGGTCGCCAAGGACACTCTCCGGCTGAAGGTCCCGATCGGAATCAGCTACGATGACGATATCGAGGAAGCCACCGACATCCTCATCGAAGAGGCCGAACAGCACGAGGACATTCTCGTCAATCCCGAGCCATCAGTCCGGCTGACCGAACTCGGGGACAACGCCGTTGTCCTCCAGTCGCGCATCTGGATCTCGAACCCCAGCCGGTCGGATTTCGTCCGGACCCGTGGGGAATACGTGACGAACGTCAAAAACCGGTTCGACGAAGCGGGCATCGAGTTCCCGTTCCCCCAGCGGGATCTTTCGGGAGCGATCGAGGTCGGCTCCGACGTCAACCTCGCCGAGATCGCCGACTGAGCGGTTGCCAAATCGGATATCCGGTCATCTAACGGGTGCTTCTAAGCCTTTTTATCGGTCGACATCAGTGGCTACACATGTCAGTCCACAATCCTCTGAAACGGAAGCTCGCGGCCGACGAACCGGTATTCGGTCCGTGGGTCGCCTCACTGAGTCCACGTTCGGCGGAAGTCCTCGGGGCCGCTGGAGTCGATTGGCTTGGGATCGATATGGAACACACGCCCGCCACCGCGATGGATGTCGAATCGATCGTCCGTGGCGCCGAACGCCACGACGTGCCGCCGATCGTTCGGCTGCCGGCGGTCGATCACGCCGCCGCTGGCGGAGCCAAACGGGTGCTCGACTCCGGGGCAAAGGGACTGATATTCCCTCGGGTCGAAAGCGCCGAGGATGCCGAGCGGGCCGTTCGGGCGGCCCGCTTCCCACCCCGTGGGGATCGTGGTGTGGCGGGGAGTACGCGCGCGAACGGATACGGGGAGCAGTTCGACGAGTACGTCGGGAGCGCCAACGAGGCCGTCCTCGTCATCGTCCAAATCGAGACACAGGCGGCCGTCGATCGGATCGATGAGATCCTTGCGGTCGATGGGATCGATGTCGCATTCATCGGCGAAAACGACCTCTCGACGACGTTCGGCCACCCCGGCGAGAAGGACCGTTCTGCCGTCACGGAGGCTGTCACGACGATCCGTGAGGCTGCAGCCGAACGCGATATCCACGCAGGGATCGTCGCCGGCGAATCCGATCGGATCGAGAAACGGATCGACGCAGGCTTTCGGTTTTTCCTCATGGGCGGGGATCTCGGCTTCCTTCGGGATGGCGTCCGTTCGGTCCTCCCGGAGTGATCCCATCACTCGACAGATCGTTCAGACAGAGCCGGGAGCATGCCTCACGATGTGTCCCGAATCCAGTATGAATAGATGGACGCTCGGGATTGCCCGGCGTTCCGGAACGGATAGTCTCGGTCGCCTCCTCCACCCCGCGACCCTTCGAGCGACAGGTGTCCGGCGATCCGCTGCTCACTTCCGTGCCTGACGGGGTATCGCCGATAAACCACGACGGAACGTCCCTTCGGACGCACGCCGTGGACCGCTGCCCCCGAAGGACGAGGCTTCGACGTCGGCTCCCGAGGTCCGTTCCGGTCTGACCGGACGCCCCCGGGTTCGGTCCCTGCTCAAGACCATAGCGCAGGCAGTGGAGCGGGGCCTAACCGCCCGACCTAGTCCAATCGATGCTATCCGGCCAGCACATAAGGTCTTTACGAAGGATGGATCACACGACAGCGCGGGCATACAGGCCGCTACCGACGAGGGCAAGGACGCCAGCCCCGACCATCACCCAGCGGTGGTACTGGAGAGTCGCGACTTCTGTGAGTCCACCCAACAACGACGGCGTCACACTACTTGCCCAAGTCAGCGAAAAGAGCGCCGTGAGAAGACTCGTCACAATGGCGATTCCGGCCGCCGTAGCGGGATCCGAGCGACGGCGAAGGCCAGCAGCAAGCGCCACTGCCGTCACCACCGCTAGCACCGCGAGAAACGGCGGGCCAACGAACCCGACGGCGTAGTAGACCCCAATCGCCTGTGGATCGGCGACGAGATATGGCACGAGCGCCATGACGACGACGACAAGTGATCCAATCACTCCGACGGCCGTACCGGCCGATTCAGCGTCCATATCCGAGGGGATGACCGCGGCGTGAATAAACCCACAGAACTCCAGTCGGGCGATCGGATCGGATCGGATCGAATCCGCTGCGGTCGGATCCGTCCGGAAGGCCCAAGCCCCGCTCGGCCAAAACGGGACGTATGGTACTCGGGAACGCCACCCAGAAGATCCAGACATTGGTCGAGCTAGCCGAGGAGCTCTACGAGAAGGTCATGGAGATCCGCCAGCAGCTCGTGACGCTCAAGGAGACCGCCGACGACACCAACGACCGGGTGACACGGTTAGAACAGCAGGTCGCCGAACAACGCGCCATCATCGGCGCACTCGCTGAGCAAGAAGACATCGACGTCGAGGCGACCATCGCCGACGTCGAGATCGAGACGGCCACAGCGACGGAGGACACGGTCACCGACGAAGGCGACACCGCGACCGGCCCGTAGCGGCCGAACCGGGTGGATCAGCCGAGTAACCGTTGGTGTTCGACTTTCATACAGCGATCCTGCACGACACAGCGGCCGGCTTCTTCGGCCCGGGCCGCAGCGTTGTCGTCGTGGATTCCCAACTGCAGCCAGATGGCACGGACATCGTCTCGTTCAAGTGCCTCATCGACGATCCCCGAAACCTCCTCGCTGGGCCGGAAGACATCGACGATATCGATCCGCTCCTCAACGGCCGATAGCGAGTCGGCGGCCTCGCGGCCGAAGATCTCCTCGGCAAAGGGATTGACCGGGATGACATCGTACCCGTGTTCGAGCAGATACTTCGGGATCTCGTGGGCGTCCTTGCCGGGGGTCGATGAACAGCCGACGACCGCCACGGTTTCGAGACCCAGGATCTCACGGAGCTCCGCATCGCTCTCGACGACCATGTCATCCCGAACGCGTCGAATCCGGAAAAACGTGCCGTCAGAGGATCGCCAGCCGCCCGAGGATGAACGCACCCGCCGAGAGGAACATCCCGTATTTCAGGTACGTCTGGCCGGCCGTCGGATCCGAAAAGCTCCGATAGCCGGCGTAGATGAACAGCGCGTCGGCGATTGCGACGAGTCCCAGATAGACCGGCCCGAAGATACCAAGGAGATACGGCAGCGGGCTCGCGAGGAGCGCGATCGCCAACAGCACCATCCCGATCCAGAGCGATCGATTAGCACCGATCCGCAACGGCAGCGTATCGAGTCCCTCGGCCTCGTCACCGGCCATATCCTCGATGTCCTTGACGATCTCGCGGGTCATCGTCGAGAGGACTGCCAACACCGAGAGCACCACCGTCGGACCGGGATTGCCGACCGCAAGGCCGCCGAACAGAAACGTACTCCCGCCGAGGTACGCGACCACGAGGTTGCCGGCCGCGGGGCGGGCTTTGAACACCGGCGTGTAGGCGATGAGCGCAACGAGATTGAGCACTGCGACGAGGATCGCCAGAAGGGGAAGCCAAACCAGTGCGACGACGATGGCGATCGCGAAGAGCCCTCCGCTGATGATGAGGGCTTCCCGAGGGGAGACAGTCCCGCTGGGGATCGGTCGTTCGGGAGCGTTGATGCGGTCGACCTCTCGGTCGAAGTAATCGTTGATCGTGTTGCCGGCACCGGTCGCGAGGACCGTCGCCACGACGGCGGCCATCGTCGCCGGCGAGAGAAACGCGTCGGTCGCGACGAAGGCACCGATAAACGTCAGCACGCCGGCAACGATCGAGTTGACTGGTCGAGTGATGCTGACGACGCCACGGAGTCGCCTGCTGGGCGAGGGAGCCGCCATGATCCGGCCCACACTCCTCGGTCGGCGTGTTAAACGTTTCCGCATCCAGCGAACGACCCGACTATAGTCCATCGGGCTATCGGCGTCGCCGACGGCGCGCTATGTGGAGACGGGTGGCAACGACCCGCAACCGTCGAAACCAAGCGTGACTCTTTATACCACTCGGGGAGTGAACCGACGCAATGGCGTGGGTCGGTGAATTCGTCCGTGGCGCCAGCGACCTCCTGACATTGGTTCGTTCTGGAACCCGGGTGTCAGGAATAGTCGATACGAATCCCGTCCCACGGCGGTGGAACCATATCACCAAAGTCGATCCCGAGGACGAAAAGCCGCTGCCGCTGTTGTTCCCCCTCTATCTCCAGCATACGAGTGCGATATCGGTCGGGGGGTCCCAGGACGTCACGACCCAGAACACGCTCGAGACCCTCAGCCTACTCGAGCACGCGACGGTTCCGTTTTTCCACGAACCAAGCGCTCCCCACCATATCACCGATCGGACATGGCGCGAGTGCCGGTTTACGATGATCCCCGAGGTCCTCAACGGCGACTCAAACGCGCTCGTCGGGGAGCTCGGGGCAGCAATCGACAACATCCGTGGGACGGTCGCTCCCGAGTTGCTCGACGAGCGGTTCCCGTGGCTCCCCGGCCGGCTCAAGGACGGGATGGCCGATGCCCTGACGACGTGGGTCCTCGAACAGGCCGTCTTCGAGGCCTACATCATTCAGAACCTCGACAGCGCGGCCGCTGAGGAAGCGAACGTCACGGAAACCGACCGCCAGGACCCAACCGGGGCTGCCCAACGGGCCCTGGCGGCCGAAAGACATCTCGATAGTGAGATCATCTATCTGGAGTACTCCGGTCGGTTCGGCGGCGAGGAGGCGGTCGATATCCTCGAGGCGATCGACGACGCCGTTTCGTGGTCCCGCATCTGGTACGGCGGCGGGATCGAAACCGACGAGGACACCATGACGGTCCTCGAGGCGGGTGCCGACGGCGTCGTCGTCGGCAACGTCTTCCACGAGATCGCTCTCGCCGAATCCGACCTCTGTTCCCGGGCCGAAGCCGCCCTCGACGGTGAAGCAGCCACCAGCGAAATCCGCGACTGGGTGGCCGACACTATCGATATCACTGAGACGAACGCGACACGGTATCTCGGAACGATCCCCAACGTGACCGATCCTGAGATCCGGGCTCGCGAGTATCTGACCGCGACAGTCGAGACATGGTTGTCGATCGTCGATCTCGTCGACGACCTCGGCGACCGCGAGACAGTGCGGGCAACGCTCGCGAGCGAGAACATCGAAACCCCGGGCGCCACTCACCTACATCCGGTGTTGGGCGAGGCGAGTGAAGCGGTCGCGATGGCGATCACGCTCGGTGTTCTCGATGAAGGGTTCGACATAACCAGCGACACCGGCACGGACCTGCCGGCAGCCCACCTCGGGCCGATTAACGAGACTGCGATGGCGACCGAGACCGACACGGACCGGACGGACATCAATCCAGTCACCGGTGAGTAGTCGACGAGACGATGCGGAAACGACGGTCACAACGAACAACGGGTCACAAGATCGATCAGGGAACTCGGAAAGCAATTCCTTTAACCGAACCGCTCGTGTAGCGAGTCGTAGGGCGCTTAG
>JBDGPX010000110.1:0-6406 GCA_042219475.1 Halobacteriales archaeon | reverse complement strand
GGGCTTATGGTCCCGATTGTTTTGAATATTCACCAACTGGCAGGGCGGGACCGGACCTTTTTTGCTACGGATAGCGAATCGGTGACTATGACCCTCTTGTCGGGCCCTGAGACCCCCGTCGGCCGGCGAGATGTATCCGTCCGTCGGCCCGGCTGTGCAGTCCGAGCGACGACACCGCTTCGTATTGCTGTGGTGAGCCATCGGGAGGGAGAGTAAGTGGTCGGCAAGCCCGCGGCGCGATCCGATCGGACCTCCCGCATTCTTTTCGTGTTGCTCCTCCTGCTGGTCGCCACGACGGCAGCCGTCGTGGCCGAGGCGGAGATGAACTACGCCTCGTCGGTCAAGGCTGACCAGGCGGTTGCGACGGTTTCCGATACCAGACGGACAAACGGCGGCCTACAAGTCCGACTGCAAATCGAGAACCCGCTCAACCGCCCGCTCCGGATCCAGTATGTCTCTCTTAGTATCAGCGACGGGGATGACCTCGCCACCGTCGGGATCCCGTACACCCTCCGCGATAGCCTGCCGCCGGGGACATCCCAATTAACAGTCGCCGCTGGGCCGCGGTATCTGCAATCAGTGTCGCTCAACGGTACGATATGGATCAAAGGTCATATCGCAGTCGAGGTTTACAACGACTTCGATTTCAACGTTCAGATCCGCCGCACGGAGATCACACCATGAGCGAACGAGATGACCGACGGGAGGCGAACGGGGACGAACAGATCGCCCAGAGCTTGGCCGAGAAGTTCGATCTCTCACAGAAACCCGGCGTCGGGCTCCCGTTACGCGAGCGCCTCCGCCGGCGCATCGGGGTGTCCGATCGCGTGTGGGCTTTCCTCGTGAGTGTCGCTTTCGCGCTGCCGTATCCGGTATTCCTCTATGTCTTTCTGGAGACGTCGTTCAACGGAGGACTGTTCATCCTCATCACGCTCATCTATTCGCTGATCGCGATCTACGCGAACTCCGTTTTGTAAACTCCGTGATTTTTGTAAACTCCGTAACGATAGAAATACGAGCGCATACCCCCACCTTCCCGGAGGAGATCAAGATCCGTGATGAACCTTCGGTGGCGATATTCGGTATCCGCTGGCCGAGCCGGTTCCGGTGGGTGTCGATTCGATAGGCCTGCCACCTATTGATCCGTGTTCTCGCCACCCGGGCCGAGCCCACATTCGTGAGATGCGAATGGTTACCGCCACCGCCATCGAGAACGGTGGTTTGGTCGTAGTCTGGCGTCATGCCCCTCGCCACCTTCGTCATGGAACCGTTGGACCATGCTCGCCGCCGGCCGGTCGTTGTATGCTGTTCGGGTTGTGGCTGAACGAGTACGAACGGTAACGCTACCTTTGACAGCGAGAGATCCCTGCCCTTCCCCAGACATCCCGCCGGGGGGATGTCATACCCCATTGCCGCGATCCATCGAACGGGAGCCGGGAGTCGATCGGTGACCGGTCAGTCCGTCATCGCCGTCACGTCAAAGGGTGGTTCCGCATCGTCCGGAAGCGGCGTTTCGTAGGCGTCCTCGCCGATCGTGTTCTCGAACTCGTCTTTGGCTGCCGCAAGCGTCTCCTCGTCGGCCATGAGGTCATAGGCGGCGCCCCCGATGACTTTCGCCGCGAACGCGACGCCCTTCAAGCCGAAGTCGCCGTTGGCCGCGACGACCTGCCACGTGTGTCCGGGCGCCCCGACCGGCCACGTCGCCCCACGGAACTGTCCGGTCGGGGTAATGTAACTTACATCCCCAACCTCCGTGGAACCGTGGCTCTGTTGGTCCGCATCGAACGCCTCGACCGGTTCGGCGTAGAGTGGTTCATCGCGGATCTCCTCGTAGAGTTCGTCGGGCACATTCGAGAGTCGGGAGTCGATTTTCTCCTCTTCGACGGTCGCCTTGAGGTCCGCAGCGAACTCACGGTCGGCTTCGCCGTAATCGATCGCGCCGACCTCCTGCATGTTCTCCCAGATGACATCAGTGACGGTCTCGTTGGCGCGATAGTCATAACAGCCGGTCAGGAACCGTTCCGATACCTCCGTCTGGGTCATCATTCCAGCGGCGTCGGCGATGTCCCGGAGCCACTCGGTGTTGCGCTCGACTTCGTCGCGCTTGGGCGCCCGAACGAAGTACCAGACCGTTGCTTCGGCGGGGACGACGTTTGGCGCCTGGCCCCCGTTGGTGATGGCATAATGCATGCGGGCGTCGTCGGAGATATGCTCGCGCATGTACTCGACGCCCGTGTTCATCAACTCGACGGCATCCAGCGCGCTCCGGCCGGATTCCGGCGAGCCCGCCGCATGGGCCGAAACGCCATGGAACGTGAACTGCAACGAGTTCAGCGCGTTCGACGTCCCCATCCGCGGCGTACTCAATCCGCCCGGATGCCAAGTCAGCGCCGCATCGAGATCGTCGAAGGCGCCGTCGCGAGCCATGTACGTCTTGCCCGTCAGCGTCTCCTCGGCCGGACAGCCGTAGAACTCGATGGTACCCGACACGTCGCCGGCATCGATGGCCTCCTTCACGGCGATGGCAGCGCCGGCGCCGGCGGTCCCGAAGAGATTGTGCCCACAGCCATGTCCCGGGCCACCATCCTCGATCGGATCCCGTTCGGCTTTGACCTTCTGTGAGAGCCCCGGCAGGGCGTCGTACTCCCCGAGGATCCCGATCGTCGGATCACCCTCGCCGTAGGACGCGACGAACGCGGTGGGCATATCCCCCAGGCCGGTTTCGATCTCGAATCCCTCGCTTTCGAGCAGTTCGCGCAGCAGTCGCGACGATTCCTCTTCATGGAGCCCGAGTTCCGGCGTCTCCCAGATCTCCTCGGCCGTTTCGATCAGTTCCGCTTCGATGTCGTCGATATGATTGAAAACTGTCTGGTTACCCATGACCCTCCGTCGTAGGCCAGGATTAAAATGGTATGTCTCCGACCGTGCTGATGGCCCTCGCCGTCTCTGTTATCGAACATGCAAGGCGAACACCCCCGCCAGCCGTGGGTGGTTCAATCCGTGGGGTATACTTGCTCGCCGCCGAGATACGTCCGCCGAACATCGATCTCGTGAATCGCATCGGGATCAACCGCCATCGGATCGTCCGAGAGGACGATGAAGTCGCCGAGCTTGCCGAGTGTGATGGAGCCTTTTTCGTCCTCCTCGAAGGAGGCATACGCCCCGTTGATGGTGTAGATCCGTAGGGCGTCCTCGACGCTCACCCGCTCGCGCTCGCCGAGCACCTCCCCGTCTTTGGTCTTCCGGGTCACCATCGTTCGGATCCCGAGCAACGGGTCAAGCAAGCCCGCGGGGTTGTCGCTGCTCCCGGCAACAGGGATGTCCCGCTCGACACAGGAGCCGTACGGGAACATCCGTTCGATCCGATCGCCATAGTCAGCCATCTTCTCGCCGTGCTGGTAGATGTATGTCGAGAAGGGGAACACCGATAACCCGAGGGCCTGGATTCGGTCGAGCAGCTCGTCGTTGACGACGGTGCCATGTTCGATGCGATGGCGGTGATCCTCTCGGGGATGGGCGTCGAGCGCGTTCTCGAAGGCATCGAGCGTCATCTCGATGGCAGCGTCGCCGTTGGCGTGGATCGCGAGCTGATAGCCCGCTTCGTGGGCGTCCATCACCGTCTCGTCAAGCTCCGCTTGTGAGAGCCGGAGATCGCCATGGTCCTCGGGTCGTCCCTCGTAGGGCTCCTCGAGGTATGCTGTCCGGGAAGCGATGGCCCCGTCGACGACCTCCTTGATCGGACCGATCCGTACGAGTTCGTCGCCGAAGCCCGTATCGAGGTTTGGTGCGTTCAGCTGGTCGAAATAGGCGTTCCAGATCATCAGATAGGCCCGCACCGTCAGATTATCTCGTTTGACGCCTTGCCGGTACATCCGGATCTCCGATGGGGTGACGACCGCATCCCCGATGCTCGTGATCCCCACGGCGTTGTAACTCCCACAGACGTCCCGAAGGGCTGCCTGGTCCTCATCGGGCGTGGGCTCGGGAATGAGTCCCTCATCGTTAGGGTCACGGCCGCTCCGGTAGGGGTTGCGGGCATCCTCGTGGAGGACACCAGTGAGTTTGCCGTCCTCCCGCTCGAAATGGCCACCCTCCGGCTCCGGGGTATCGGCATCTAATCCAGCCCGTGCGAGTGCCTCGGAATTCACTGCGGCAATGTGATAGCCTGCGTGATCGATATAGATGGGATGGTCCGTGCTCGCTTCGTCGAGATCCCACCGTGTCGGATGGCGGTTTTCCGCGAGCTTCGTGTCGTCGTATCCGTAGCCGAGGATCCATTCGCCGGCTGGCGTCGACTCGGCTTCGGCACGTAATTCCTGGATCAACTCCTCGATCGAGGACACGACCGATGGTGTCAGGTCGACTTGGAGGAGATCCCGTCGTCCTCGTAAGGACATATGGCAATGTGGATCGATAAACCCCGGCAGTATTGTTTCGTTCTCGAACCGGAGAATCTCGGTATCGGACCCTGCTAAATCGTCAATCTCAGCCGCAGTGCCGATATCGGTGAACCGGCTATTCGTGACGGCGAACGCCTCTGCCATCGGAACCGTTTCGTCCATCGTCCGTACGGTTCGTGCGTGAACGATCAGATCTGGATCCATCGTGTCTCTCACTCGATATCGTGCTATTTAGTTTTCGTGTCGGCGGGTATCTCCTCCATCGCCACCGAATCGGAGTTGGACACGCCGAATCAACGCCGCCGGGGACTGCACTCGCTGTGGGTCCATCCGACGTACCACAGCGCGTCATGGAACGAGAAAGCCCCGCCCGCAACAAGCCGCCGAAGACGGCGAGTAGGGCACCGTCGTTCACTCATCAATTGGAGTCGGTGACGGTCACGAACGATGGTGAACTCCACGCCATTTCACCATCGGCTTGGCGAACTCGAATATAGTACGCTTGCTCGCCAGTCGGTGGATCCGGATCACGGAGCTGAATCGTCGCATCCGGATCAGTCGCCTGAGCCGTCCGGCGAGCGATGGCCTGACAATGTGGGCGATCAGCGATTACAACGGGCCCATCGTCTAATGCTGCCAGCTGAAAGCGACCGTTCGCCGGTTCGGTACTAAGGACGACTTCTGTTCCAGGCGGGGCGTCGACATTCATATGAATCGCTTGATAATTGCCGGCCGTTTCGCCGAGCCAGCGCACGGCTGTATCGGTGACTTGTTGGATTCCGCTGTTGGGATGATCAAATCCGGCGTCGGTTGCCGATCGAATACGGCCATCATCGATCGTCAGTCCTCCAGACCAATCGAGTGTCTTATGCCGGACTCGCCCCTTGGAGCCACTCCAAGTCACGGTGACGCGATCGTCGCCGTCGCCGAGGTCTTGGGTGGCGACCCGTTGGCTTCCGCGGAACAGGTCAATACGCTCGAGTGGAGCCGTTCCATGGACCGAAACGTCTGCCTCCACAGCGCCGTCAGTAGTCGTCGCTTGACCCATGCTGGCGCTTGCGATTGATGTTTCGAGAATGATCCGCGCGCCGGTTGTGGCGTAGACACGGCGGTCAGTAAAGGCATCCCACAGCCCATCACGATCGAGCGTGTCAGTCTGTGCGGCCATTAACCCACCATCGATCGTGAAGTCGGCTTTGTTCGCTGGGGATGTCGCACCGGGCCGCCCTGTGTGGTCGTCGCTACCCCCGACGAACCCGATTGGATAGCCCTGGTCGAGCGCTTCGTGGCCGAACCACTCGAACACGCCCCAGACAGAGACCAACTCGAGGAAGGGCGATAAGTCAGACTCGAAGACATCCAGCGTCGCCGGACGGCCACCCTGATGCGGAATGATAAGGACGTCGTCCCGGTTCTCGTAGTGTTCGTATAATTTTTTGACCGGGAAGACACCTTCGTGTCGAGCGAAGTCATCTTGATCTTCGATGAGCCAGGACGAGCTGTGTCGTAGCTCGGGATCGCCACCGTTGAAATAGACGTTATGGTCACCACCATTTGGCGTGTTGGCGGACCACTCATAACAGGGGAAGGTCACGAACTCGCCCGGCTCGTTGTACTCGTCAACGGCTTCTTTGATCTCTGTCCAGAACGTTTCATCGATCTGGAAGTCATTACCGGCGTGGGCGGCGAAATCCAAGAAGGCGCGATCGCGACCAAACGCAAAGTAGTCCCAGACCGTCCCCGTGCCTACTGTCTCACCGGACTGGCCGTGGATGTCACCCCAGTAGAGTCCGGGGTCAGTGGAATCGGTGCGGAGGGGATTCGTCATCGTCGCGAGGTCTTCGTCCGGTTTCGAAACCGATACACGGTGTACGCCGTCTTCTCGGATCTCAAGCGATCCCGTCGCGACGCCATCCGTCACTGAGACGGTTTCGGGGGCTGCGATACTAGATGGTGCCTCAAGCATGAGTTCGCCGTTGAATCCCTCGGCGACATTCCCCCAGTAA
>JBDGPX010000139.1:0-6455 GCA_042219475.1 Halobacteriales archaeon | reverse complement strand
CGGAGACGGCACCCCGGCCCTCTTCCATGGCTTCGGCGTAGGCGTCGACGATCCGCTGGGCACGATCGGCGGTTTCTGGATCGGGGGCGAAGACTTCGTTTGCGATCTCGATCTGGTCAGGGTGGATCGCCCACTTGCCGTCACACCCAAGCATGTTCGCCCGGGCGCAGGATTGCCGGAATCCCTCCTCGTCCTCGAGGTCGGCGTACGGCCCATCGATACACGGGAGGCCGGCGCTTTTGGCCGCAGAGTTACACTCCGAGAGGGCGTGGTGCCAGTAGTGACCGGGATATTCCGGGAACTGCCCGATGTCGAGACCGGGGGTTCCCATCGCCGCCGAGTAGTCACCCGGCCCGAAGATGATCGAATCGAGCCGGTCGGAGGCGTGGGCGATCTCGTAGACGTTGTGCATCCCTTCGCCGTCTTCGATCTGTGGTTCGAGGCCGATGCCACCGACTTCGAGGCCCGCGTTGACTTCGACTTGTTCAAGGAGGTTTTCGACGGTGTGGATGTCGCTCGGTCCGGCGACCTTCGGGATGATGATGTCGTCGATGTACTCTCCGGCCTGGCTGACGACCTCGATGATGTCGTCGTACCACCACTTGGTATCGATCCCGTTGATCCGGTAGGCGAGGATTGTACCGCTCCAGTCTTCCTCGTTGACGGCGTCGATGAGCGGTCCCCGGGAGTCGGCCTTTTCGTTGGGTGCCACCGAATCCTCGAGATCGAGGAAGACCTCATCCGCGCCGCTGTCGGCGGCGTTATGCATCATCCGCTCGTCGCTCGCCGGCGTCGCCAGCTGAGTCCGCCGTAGTTCGACATTTGATTCCTCCGGCATGGTGAATACCTCTACTGTGACGTACTCGCATGCAGTTTCATAAGCTTATCTCATCTAACAAATCGAAATCGGCCTCATGAGCGGCTGAGAGAACCGGATTCTGGTTAGAATGGTATTCTCGCTCCCGCTGATACGCCTGTCATATCAGCTCCCGATCGGTTCGATCTCAGTTTCAAGGTTTCGGAGGTCCGTGTACTCGCCCGTCGTTTCGATCCGTTCGACGTTATCCGCGAGGATGTCCGCGACTCGCTCGTAATACTCGGGAGTGTGTCCGGAGCTATGGGGCGTGATCACGACGTTCGAGAAGGTCCAGAGGGGATGATCCTCGGGTAGGGGTTCGGGATCGGTGACATCCAGGACTGCCCCGCGGATCAATTCCCCACGGAGAGCATCGATCAGAGCGTCCGTGTCCACGATGGGACCTCGGGCGATGTTGATGAGCACACACTCGGGCGGTACCGTCTCGAAGGCAGCGAAATCGATCAATCCCTCGGTCGTCTCCGTCAGCGGACACGCGACCACCAGATAATCGGTCCGTGCGTAGGCGTCGTGTAACGCGTCAGGATCGAAGCCGATCACCTCGTCGGTCGGGCCGCCCTTTTCGGGCGTGTATCGGACGCCGATCGTCTCGACATCGAACGGTTCGAGGCGAGTGGCGGTCGCGGTCCCGATCGCGCCGAGACCGACGATCGTGACCGTACTGCCCTGTAGTTCGCGGGCCTTGAAATGGCGCCACTCACGGCGTTGCTGACGGCGCATCCCCTGGTGGAATCCACGGGCGATCATCAACATCCCGCCGATGACGTATTCGGCGATGTTCGGTCCGTGCACGCCGGCCGCGCTGGTGACCGCGACGTTTCGTGTCTCCAGTTCTGCCAGCGGGAGATGGCCGACGCCGGCGTACAGACACGCGAATACTCGGAGTTCCTCGGCGGCTTCCATGAGTTCCTCACGAATGTTCAATCCCGTCACGATCGGCGCCTGCCGGATGAGTTCCCGTTCTTCCCGTGGTGTTCGGGCCAATCGCACATCGTACTCGGGAAGGCGATTCCTGATCGCCGCTGCATACTGTTCGATTGGCATCCCGTGGACCTCACGCCGCAGTACCAGGATATCCGGTCCGCCATCTGTCACATCCATACCCGAACGCTGGCCCACAGACATTATAATTATCCGGGCCGTCAGCGGTATTCGGTCCCGGTTCGGGGGGAGGTGAGTCCTTCAGGATCGACCGTTCACTCGGGGATGAGGACCGCGTTTCGTAGCTGCGCATTGACTCCCTCGTCTTCGATCCGGCCGACGTTGTCCGCGAGGATGTCGGCCAACCGATCCCAATGTCGGGGGGTGTGTCCGGCGTTGTGTGGGGTGATCAGGACGTTCTCGAACGTCCAGAGGGGATGGTCCTCAGGCAGGGGTTCGGGATCGGTGACATCGAGGGCTGCCCCACGGAGTCCTTGGCGACGGAGTTCGGCCACGAGGGCGTCGGTATCGACGATCTCTCCCCGGGCGACGTTGACGAGGACGGCACCGGGATCGAGCGTCGCAAGGGCATCGTCGTCGATTAACCCCCGCGTCGTCTCGGAGAGCGGACTCGCGATAGCTACGTAATCCGTCCGGGCGAGCGCGTCGTGGAACGGACGATCCTCGAAGCCGATCACCTCGTCGGTCGGGCCGCCCTTTTCGGGCGTGTACCGAACCCCGATGGTGTGGACACCAAAGCCCGTCAGCCGTTCAACGATCGCCTGCCCGATCGCGCCCAACCCGACGACGGTCACGGTACTGTCGGTCAGTTCATGCGCCTGGTAGTGGCGCCACTCCCGCCGTTGGGTCCGCCGCAGCCCCTTGTCGAGCCGACGGTCAAAGAGGAGGATCTTGCCGAGGACTTGCTCGGCGATACTCGGGGCGTGTATCCCCGAAGCATTGGTCACGACCACACCCTGTTCGGTGAGGGTCGTCGTCGGAAGGTGCTCATAGCCCGCGAAGGCACAGGCGAACAGCCGCAGGTTCTCGGCGGCCGTGACTAGCTTCTCGTCGATCCCGACGCCGGTCACGATCGGCGCCGTTCGGACTAGGTCACGTTCCTCGAAAGGCGTTCGGGCATGTTGGATCTCATGATCCGGGAGCCGTTCACGGAGTGCATCGGCGTAGTCGGCCATCGGTAAGCCATGTGTTCCGTCCCGGAGAACGACGATCGGATCGGTGACAGTAGGCATATATGCCCGTTCTCAGCGCCGCCCGTCTTGAATGCTCCCGTGCCACAAGACTCGCTGTGGCATCCCTCGGTGATGGTTACGGAAAATTCGAGGCGAGAGCCTCACCCTTCCCGAGTCAGGCTTCCATTCGATTCATCAGCTCAACGAGTTCCTCGAGATCCGGAAACATGTACGCCATCAACCGGACATCGGAGTCCGGCACTCGGATCTCCGAGTCGAACAACAGCGCCAGCTCATAGGGCATCGATCCGAGCAGTTCATCGACGATCTGATCCCCCCGCCCGACGGAGAACGAGGGAGTCGAGATATCGATCGTCGTGTTCAACGCGTTCGCCCAGCCGTCGATGAAGGCGCTGGTCATGATGTTGGCGATCTCCTGGATGGCGCTTTTTTCCATTTCGGAGAACCCCGTTCCATCGCTCGTCTCGCCCATATCGCCGACCATTCGGCTGGCGAGGTATTTCGCGCTTGAGCCATCCAATAAAAAGAGGATATGGCCGTGTGGGGGCTCCACCAGCTCGACGCTGATCCCGATCCGTTCGTCCTCCCCAACGTGGGCTTTCAGATCACTGTGATCGATGAAGTTAATCCGCGTCAGCGTGGTCTCGGTCTCGACGTCGATCATCTGGCCCAGATCACGGGCGACCGTCGTCCCGCCCTTGCGGGCCATTTCGTTGAACAGCCGGAGTTTCCGGATATCGATCAACAGGCTCATGACAGGCGTCTCCGTCGGGGCGTATCCGCTCTTCGGGCGACCCGGTCTTAATACGTTGGTTGGAACGCGACCGACCGATTGGTTACCACTGCCACTGCTCACGCGGATCCTCGTCGTCGCGTTCGTGATCGTAGACGTGTTCGCCGTCGACAAAAACGTGCTGGGCGGCCGTATCGAATTGATAGAACGGTCCATCCCATACCGCGAGATCGGCGTCGGTTCCGGGTTCGATCGTCCCCACACGATCCTTGATTCCCAGGATTTCCGCCGGGGTGCGCGTCACTGCCTCGAGGGCGGCCTCTTCGGGGAATCCTTCCCGGACGGCTAATCCGACACAGACGTCCAGGTGATGCTGTGGCAAGACCGGTGCATCGGTCTGGATCGCGACCGTTACCCCCGCCTCGTGGAGCAGGCCCGGTGTCTCGAAGGTGATGTTCGAGAGTTCGTATTTCAGCCCGCTCACGAGGCTCGGTCCGACGATCGCTGGCACATCCCGTTTTCGGAACTCCTCAGCGATGACGTGGCCTTCCGTCGCGTGCTCGATCGAGAGGTTTTCGATATCGAATTCGTCGGCGATCCGGAATACCGTCATGATGTCGTCCGCCCGATGGGCGTGAACCCGCAACGGTAGATCGCCCTCGAGCACCCGGCCGAGCTGTTCCATGCCGAGCTCCCGTTCGAAGGGGTCATCGTTCTCCTTGGCCTGTCGTTTGGCCTCGAGATAGTCCTCTGCGTCCATGAGCGCTTGGCGGAACGTAGCGGCGACGCCGGGTCGTGTGAGTGGTTCGCGGTCGTGATCCTCCCCGTGGACTCGCTTCGGATTCTCGCCCATTGCCGCCTTCATGCCGTCTTCTCGGATGAACATTTCGTCGGCGATGTCACCGTAGGTCTTCATCGAGCAGATCACTCCACCGATGACGTTTCCGCTGCCCATCCGTGCGCTGACGGCCGTGACGCCGTTTTGGAAGGCGTGTTTCAGATTCTCGTCGCGGGGATGAAAGCCATCGAGTGCGTTGACGTGTGGCGTCACCGGGTCGGTGAGTTCGTTGAAATCGCTATCCTCCGGTTCACCCCATTCGGCCATCCCGGCGTGGCTGTGGGCGTCGATCAATCCGGGTGTGACCTCCATTCCGCCGACGTCGAGGACATCGGTCTCATCAGTGATATCGATGGTGCCGACATCGACGATTTCACCGTTTTCGATGAGGATACCGCCGTCAACCGTCCCCTCGGCGGTGGCCGTATGGACGGTCGCGTTGGTGATCGCACGCATGGCTACTCCCTCGATGAGTCGGCCAAAGGGTATTACGGTTCGAAATACCGTGGGAACTGGTCGGTGTAGTCTGAGGTTTAGTATCGGCGGGAGCTCCGCGATACGAGTGCTGATCGGCTGCGTTGCGACGGTGCCGTCGTGGATATGGTCGAACAGATCAACCCCATGCTCGACGGCGGCCGTCTCGCCTACGCGATGACATTTTCGACGTTGGATGGCGGCTGATGAAACGGGAACTGGGCTTTCTGGCGACGGACCTCTCGAATTATCGGACGATGGGTCCGGTCGCAGCTGTAGAGGACATCGGTGTTCCTCCGTTGTTGCTTCAATGGCGAGGAGGACGTCAGGCTACCGATCAGTCCCTCCAACCAGTTGGCCGCGAAGCCCGATCGACTGGACAACCGGAATGAATTCCGTCGGTACGCGGAGGACCCTCACGGACTCGCCCGCTGGGAGAATATTCTCGTTTTCTAATCTCGGGTAGCTGATCTCTTCGCGAAATATGTACAGATTGATCCCGACGATGGATCAAGCCGACCATACTGCCCCCCGAATTCGACGGTTGATATAAAACGCCTCCGACCCTGGCAGTCGTCGTTCGAAAACCGATATTAGATCCCGGTTTTCACCCGAATGCGTCCGATTCGCCCGAAATCCACCGGTACAGCAAGCGTTTTGCCAGTCAGGGTAGAATCACCGATGATGGCAGAAACCCCTGCCCGTGAGCTCTCCTGTGACGCGAAACTAGCTCGCGTCGTGCTCGCGAACTGTGGTCCGCTATCGCCATCCGAGATCGCCCAGGAGGCGTATCTATCGACGGATCGAGCCAGAAACGGGGTCAATGAACTCACGGACGCCGGGCTAGCGGAGCCGGTGTGTGGGGTCTGTGAACGTCGCGAGGAGGTCTTTGCACTCACGGCAACCGCGAAGGAAGATGCAAACGATACTGACCCGGCAGTAGATCCGTTTGATTCGGACTCCGATGCCGAGTCCTAACTCGGTGGCGTGTGACTTAACCATTCTCGACGTATACTCCGACATGCGTGCCGCAGTCCCCGGCCGAGCCTGTCCACACGGACGCGATGACGGTCCGGCGAACCCCGGCACGCAATAGTTGCCCGGCACGAGGGTTTCCCGGCTGAGGCGGCACCCTGCCAGCAATGATGCCGGTCGTTAGTGTTCCGGGGCCACATTTCAAATACACTAATAGAATAATTTGTGAATAATATAATTACCACTCATCCAACACATCTTGAACCAGATTTCCCGTGAAGAGACGGGATTCAGCCGTTTTGATAGGAATTAGTCGCTGATGAAAGCGTGGGATGATGACTGCCGGGAGCGGTGTAACTACTCAACAGGAGCGTGTCATAGAAAGCCTCCCAAGGGAGGCCGCAGGGTTTGGAAACTGTGTCC
>JBDGPX010000133.1:0-6573 GCA_042219475.1 Halobacteriales archaeon | reverse complement strand
ATACTAACCGTTGGGGTTCCTGCCGGGCAGACTTCGGTGGGTTGTGGCACCAAGCATACGCGATTCACGCCCGCCCTACGGCGCGGAGGATGTCACCCGGCGGTAACGCGCGTTCCGAACCCCTCAACCTGACCGACTCCCGTAGGTTCATGGCCCGTCCCATCGATGCTTTGCTACATGTCAGAGCCACGGCTTCCACCCGAAGTCATCGGCGACGCGTATACGAGCGATTTCAGCTGGGACCTCCTCGAGGAGTTGGTCGAGATTGAAAACCGAATGGCCGGGCAGGATGGTGAACACGCCGGCGCCGAACTCCTGCGAGACACCTTCGAGGACCTCGGCTTCCGGGAGGTCGAGATCGAGGAGTTCGAGATCCCCGGCTGGTGGCGGGGGAGTTCCTCGTTGACGTTGCCCGACCGCGGGAAAACCTATTCGGCCCAGCATCAACTGATCGCGCTCCCGGGGACGTCGGCGGGCGAGATCTCCGCCGAGCTCGTCGATGTGGGATATGGGATCCCCGAGGAAATCGGCGACGAGGTCGATGGGAAGGTCGCGATGGCTCGATCGGACACACCCGATGACCATGATCGGTGGCACCACCGCATGGAGAAATACTCGGCGGCCGCCAACAACGGCGCGGTCGGCTTTATTTTCCGGAACCACGTCGACGGCAATCTCCCACCAACCGGCGAGGTCGGTTATCACAATCGGCCGGGACCCATCCCTGCCGTCGGTGCCTCCAAGGAGCTTGGCGCCCGCCTTGCTCGCTACTGTGAGGACGACGATCCGGAGGTCGAACTCGCCGTCGACTGTCGCAACGAACCGACGACCTCACCGAACACGATGGGCGTTATCGGCCCGGATACCGACGAGGAGGTGCTAGTGACGGCTCACGTTGACGCACACGATATCGTTGAAGGCGCAAGCGACAACGGGGTCGGCAGCGTACTCGTCCCCGAGATCGGTCGGCTGCTCAAACAGGTCGAAGACGACCTGGACACGAAGGTCCGGCTTATGCCGTTCGGCTCCGAGGAGATCGGGCTCTACGGGGCTTATCACTTCGCGGATACACGTGATCTTGGAAATGTCAAGTGTGTCGTCAATATCGACGGAGCCGGCCCGTCTCGGGAGGCGAAGATCCGGCGAACGAACAGTTTCGACTCCGTCGAACCGGCCTTCGAACGTGCCGCCGACCGGCTCGGCGTTCCCCTCGGAATCGAACGCGGCGTCAGTCCCCACGGTGACTCTTGGCCCTTCGCCGAACAGGGCGTCCCGGCAGTGACTGTCGGCTCGGGGACCGAGGAAAGCGGCCGCGGGTGGGGCCACACCCACGCGGACACGTTGGATAAGCTCGACCCACGAGATCTCCGCGCGATCACCGTCGTCTTCGCCGAGGCCGTCATCGAACTCGCCGACGCCGACACCGACCTCGAACGCAAGACCCCCGACGACATCCGCGAGCGGCTCGACGAGAGTTACGTCAACGAGATGAAGGCGGGCGGCCGCTGGCGGTACGACAAGTAAGCCGACTCGTAAGTCCCCGGGACCACGATCTGCCGACTCCCGTAGGTTCTTTGCTCCGCCGCCGTTCGGTGGGATCCATGGCTGAACCGCGATTACCTGCTGCTGTCATCGGTGACGCCCATACGAGCAACGGCAGCTGGGATCTCCTCGAGGAGTTGGTCGAGATCGAAAACCGGATGGCTGGTCAAGAAGGCGAACGCGCCGGCGCTGAAGCCGTCGCCGCGACGTTCGAAGGATTCGGTCTCGACGGGATCGAGATCGAGGAATTCGAAATTCCCGGCTGGTGGCGTGGCACCTCGTCGTTGGCGCTGCCCGACCGGGAAAAAACCTACGACAGCCAGCACCAGGTTATCGCGCTTCCGGGCACGCCGGCTGCCGAGGTCAGTGGCGAGCTCGTCGACCTCGGATATGGACTGCCCGAAGATTTCGATAATACGGACCTCGACGGGAAGATCGCGATGGTCCGGTCGGATACGCCCGATGACGTCGATCACTGGTATCACCGGATGGAGAAATGCGCCTTTGCCGTCGAGGCCGGTGCCGACGGCTACGTCTTTCGCAATCACGTCGAGGGGTGTCTCCCGCCAACCGGTGAAGTCGGTTATCACAACCGACCAGCACCGTTGCCGTCGGTCGGTGTCTCCTGGGAACTCGGCGCCCGTCTGTCGCGGTACTGCGGAGACGGCGATCCACACGTCGAGTTATCGATCGACTGTCGCAACGAGCCGACGACGACCCAGAACGTCGAGGCGGTCGTCGGTCCGGACACCGAGCAGGAGGTCATCGTCACGGCCCACGTCGACGGCCACGATATCGCTGAAGGCGCCAGCGACAACGGTGTCGGGAGCGCGCTCGTCCCCGAGATCGGCCGTCTGCTGTCACAGGTCGAGGACGATCTGGATACCCGTATCCGGCTGGTTACCGTCGGGGCCGAGGAGATCGGCCTCTATGGCGCCTATCACCTCGCCGAGACCGCCGATCGTGATCGCGTGAAATGCGTTATGAACATCGATGGAGCGGGAGGTTCACGGACGCCGAAGGTTCGGCGGGACAACACCTTCGAGGCGATGGCGGCCCCCTTTGAGACCGTCGCCGACCGGCTCGATATCCCGTTCCCGGTCGAACACGACATCGGCCCGCATGGAGACTGTTGGGCCTGGACCGAACGCGGCGTGCCGGCTGTCACCGTTGGGTCGGAGGTCGATCGGAGCGGCCGCGGGTGGGGCCACACCCATGCCGACAGCCTTGATAAGCTCGATCCGCGGGACCTCCGGTCACTGGCGGTGGCGTACACGAGCGCCCTCCTTGAGCTCGCCGACGATAGCTATACCTTCCCGAAGAAAGAGCCCGAGGAGATCCGTGAGGAGATCGCCGACAGCTACGAACGCGAACTCAGGGCCGGCAACCGCTGGCATTTTGGCACTTGAGCTACCCATCCGTGAACGGGTGGGATTCAGCGTGGACTCCCCTTCTGGCCATGATGCTGGTGGATTATCTCAATAGCGTACGGATTCATCCACTCTCTGAAGGGGTTGGTTTTCTCCTGCTATAACCGTCCTCGTTCCACGCAGCGGTTCACATCGATTCCTGATAGTCTCCTCGCGTTGCCGCCGGACAAAGGGCTTTAGCCTCCGGTCGTGACACTCGTCCCCATGTACGGACGTGAGGGCGATCGATTCACATTGGCGGCGGCGGGCGATGCGATCATCACGCGACGGCTCTCGACCTGTGAGGCCGATCGGGTCCAACAGGTCGTCGATCGGATCCGCGCGGCCGATGTGGGTATCGTCAACCTCGAAGTGTTGTTACACGACTACGACGGGTATCCAGCCAGCCAAAGCGGCGGGACCTACATGCGGGCCCCGCCGTGGGCGGCCGACGAACTCACCTGGGCCGGCTTCGATATGTTCGCGGCCGCGAACAACCATATCGGCGATTTCTCGCATGGTGGGATGGAGGTGACCATGGATGCCCTCGAGGACCGAGAGATCCCCTATGCCGGCCTCGGTCGGTCGCTCGCCGAAGCGCGCGCGCCGGCGTACGCTGAAACCCCCGGCGGTCGGGTGGGCCTGGTCGCGACCTGTTCGTCGATCACACCGGGATCGATCGCCGGTGAACGCCGTCCGGACATGCACGGCCGCCCCGGATTGGCGCCGTTGCGGCTCGAAACGACGTTCGAGATACCGACCGACGCCTACGAAACTGTCCAGAATTGGAGTGAGGCGCTCGGGCTTGAGGCCGTCAAGGAATATCGGGAAGGGCTCGGATTTCCGGTCCCCGGCGAGGACGAGGAAGGGTTTACGTTCCTCAACCCTGACGGGGCCAACCTCCAGTTCACCGAAGGAGAGGACTTCTCGTTGACCAAGACCCCGAAGGACGGCGATGTCGAGGCCACCTTAGATCGGATCCGGGCGGCCGACCGCCAGGCCGACTGGGTCGTTGCGAGCCTTCACGGCCACGAGGGCGAGGGAGCCTTCCGCAACGATCAGTCGATCCCCACGTTTTACGAGGAGTTCGCACACGCCTGTATCGATGCCGGTGCGGACGTCTTCATCGGCCATGGACCACACGTCCTCCGGGGCATCGAGATCTACGACGGCGCCCCGGTGTTTTACAGCCTCGGCGATTTCCTGATGCAAAACGAGACCGTCTCACGACTTCCGACCGAGATCTACGATCGCTACGATCTCTCGGCTGAAGCCCTGCCGCCCGATCTCTTCGATGAACGGGTCTTCGATGAGGATGGCAACCGGATCGGATTCCTCGGCGACAGCGCCTTCTGGGAGAGCGTGCTGCCGGTCTGTCAGTTCGATGACGGCGCTCTCGATCGAGTCGAGCTCCATCCCTTGGAGCTCGGGTTCGAGGCGCCACGGGCCCAGCGTGGTCGGCCGCGACTGGCGACCGGCGAAGCCGCGACCCGGATCCTCGAGGAACTTATCGAGCTGTCAGCCCCCTATGACACCGATATCGACATCACGGACGGTAAGGGCATCATCTCCATCTGACGGGGGCATACACCGCCGGCTTCCGATTATCGGGCGGTATCGGCGGTCTCGATCTCGATATCCTCGCCGACGCGGCTGAGCCACTCCAAGTCGTAGCCGGCCTCCTGGACGCGCTCGGCTGCTCCCTCGTTTCGGTCCACAACGACGATCAGCCGATCGACGATCCCACCGGCGTCTTCGATGATTTCGGCGGTTTCGGTGATCGTCGCGCCGGTCATGGTGACGTCCTCGAGGATCGCCACTCGCTGGCCTTTCGTGATCGAGCCCTCGATACGGGCCTGGGTCACCGGGCGTTTCTCGCCGAGCCGGATGTAGGCGGCCGGCACGCCGAGCCGGAGCGAGACGGCCGTCACCAGTGGGACGGCACCGAGTGCCGGTCCCGCCAGTACGTCCACGTCAGTGTTGCCGTCCTCCAATCGATCGACGATGGCATCACTGATCGTCGCCAGCACTTCGGGGTCGGTCTCGAAGGCGTATTTATCGATGTAAAAATCGATCAACGAGCCATCCGAGAGTTCGAACCGTCCACGCTTGATCGCCCCGCACCGTTCGATGAGCTCTGCGATATCGGGTCCGGTATCGGCCATTGTGTCATTCTGTTTCCCGACGACCAAAACCGTTGGCCCGTATTCATCGACCATCGAATCACCTTCCTTCGGGCCCCAATCGAAGGAAACCTTTTACGCATCCCCCACTTCGATTGCAGTCTTCACATGGCGACCGGGACGTTCGAGATCGATCTCGATCGGATCACACGGCGGTTGGACGAGTTGTGGGACATCGGCCGTACCGAGGGCGGCGGTGTCACGAGGCTGGCCTACTCCGATGCCGAAAACGAGGCCTTCGCATATCTCCGTGAGGAACTCCCATCGGCCTATACGGTTCGGGAGGATTCGATCGGGAACCTCTTCGCGTCACGAGCGCCCGACGCCGATCGGTCGGTCTATCTCGGTAGCCATCTCGATTCCGTGTACAACGGCGGTCGGCTCGACGGCACGCTTGGGGTTATCGCCGCTCTGGAGGCGATCGAGACGGTCCACGCCAGCGATCGATCGCCGACATATCAGCCGACATTGACGGTGTTCCGTGGCGAGGAATCCGCCCGTTTCGGGCAACATACCATCGGGAGCCGGGGTGCGTTGGGGATGCTGACCGTCGAGGCGTTTTCGGCAACCGACGAGAACGATGTGCCGTTGTGGTTGGCGATGCAGCGGGCCGGGTTTCAGCCATCGAACCTCTCGGAGCCGACGATCGATCTCGATCGGATCGCCGCATTTCTCGAACTCCATATCGAACAGGGCCGGGTGCTCGACGAGGCTGATGACGACGTCGGAATCGTTACCAGTATCCGCGCACCGGTCCGGTTCCGAGCGACGGTCCAGGGTGCGGACGATCACTCGGGGGCGACCCCGATGGGACTTCGCCGGGATGCCTTGGCGGCCGCCGGTGAGATGATCGCCCGCATCGAATCGATCGCCGATACAGCCGCGAACGACGGTGATTTCGTCGCCACAGTCGGGGATATCACGGCCGTTGAAGGCGCCATCAACAAGGTCTGTGGGGAGGTTTCCTTCCCGATCGACATCCGGAGCAATGACGAGAGCTATCGCGATACGATCGAAGCGGAGATCCGTGACGCAGTGACGACCATTGCCGAGCGGCGGCGGCTCGATCTGGAACTGGAGCTCATCGATCGCTCGGAGCCAGTCGAACTCGACTCCGCCCTGATCGAGACGCTCGATGCGGCGGCGGCGTCGACCGGCACATCGTTCCAGCGATTGCCGAGCGGCGGCGGACACGATGCCATGAATTTCCAGCTGGCCGATATTCCGACCGGCATGGTCTTCGTCCCGAGCGAGGACGGGATCAGCCACAACCCACAGGAGGCGACACCCGAGACCGCGATCCGGGATGCGACGGCGACGCTTGCGAACGGTCTCGTGATGATCGATTGAGGTGATTTTACCGGTTTCGGACGGTTTCCCGATCGGTGAACTACCCCGCCCTGCTCGCGCTGACGCGCTCGCTGAGGGCGGGGCTTCCT
>JBDGPX010000044.1:0-6607 GCA_042219475.1 Halobacteriales archaeon | reverse complement strand
ATTCCGCCGGGCTCATAACCCGGAGATCGGTGGTTCAAATCCACCTCCCGCTATCCGTCCTTCTCTACGGCCGATATGACGGCTCTCGACCGGCGGCACCAGGCAACGACCACCTCGATATGAGTTTCAGTGACCCTTGGATGGCAACAACTGCAGCTCACTCGGTACCGATCAACGTGGCCGTCCTCACTCGGACTCCTGCTGGGCGAGCAAGGATCTGTCGGTGAATCGATCGTCGTGTAGGTGACAGCTGGCGGTGTGGTCGGCATCGGTCGCGATGAGGGATGTCTCCTCACGTTCACAGACCGTTGGGAACGCGTCCCGGAGGGCTGTTTTGGCGGCATCGGTATCGTCGTCGATGATCTGTTCGAGGACGTCCTCAAGGAGCTGGTCAGCCTGTGGATCCGAGAGTGTCGTCGGGATATCGAACTCATCGCGGATCGCCGCTTTCATTTCATCAACCGACGGATCCGTTTGTCCCGCTTCGAGGTCGACGAACTCCTCGACTGCATCGAGACTGATCCCTTCGTCGCGGAGTCGAACCCGGAGATCCATCACGGCACGCCATTCAGTCTGTTCGAAGTCATACTCCGTCGGCTGGATGATCTCCGGACAGCGGGTATGAAAGAGACAGCCCGGTGGTGGGTTCGATGGATCGGGGACATCGCCGGTGAGCTTGATCCCCCGGCCCCGCTTGCGGGGATCCGGTTGGGGGATTGAGGAGAGTAACGCCCGCGTGTACGGGTGCTGTGGGTTGTCGAACAGCTCCGCTGTCGGGCCGATCTCGACGATCTCCCCAAGGTACATGACGGCCACCCGGTCACAGACCTGTTCGACGACGGACATGTCATGGCTAATAAAGAGGATCGATAGACCGAACTCACGCTGGAGATCTTCCATCAACGAGAGGATCTCTGCTTGGACGGAGACGTCAAGCGCTGAGATTGGTTCATCGGCGACGATGAGCTCAGGATTGACGACGAGCGCTCGCGCGAACGCGATCCGTTGTTTTTGGCCACCCGAGAATTCGTGGGGATATCGGTCGATGTCGTCGGCCGCGAGCCCGACCCGTTCAAGCAAGTTCCGGACGATCTGTCGTCGCTGATCCCGGTCTTTGACTCCATGGATCAACAGCGGTTCGGCGACGGATTCGCCGACCGTCATCCGCGGATCGAAACTCGAAGTCGGATCCTGGAAGATCATCTGGGCCCGTCGACGGAATTTCTTCAGTTCATCGGCATCGAAGGATGTGATATCTCGCCCGTCGAACGTGACGGTGCCGGCGGTCGGTTCCTCGAGCCTGAGCAACGTCGTCGCCGCGGTCGACTTTCCACAGCCCGACTCGCCGACGAGTCCGAGGGTTTCTCCCCGAGCGATGTCGAAACTGATCCCGTCGACGGCCCGGACGCGTCCGATCTCACGTTTCATCACTCCTTCAGTGATCGGATAGTGTTTCGTGAGGTTTTCTACGGACAGCAACGGGTTCTCGTCGGTCATCGTGTGATCCCTTCGTTGACCATCTCCCCGATGCGTCCCTCCTCAAGGACGGTTTCGTCTCGACCGGGCTGGTAATACACACACGATACCTGATGATCCGGTGACTCGGCCGACTCGAAGGCCGGTTGATCACCCACCGTACAATCCTCGATGGCGTACGGACAGCGTGGATGGAACCGACAGCCGGACGGGATGTTCATCGGATCGGGGATTTGTCCGCCGATCGCTTCCATCCGCTTACCACGCCCCGGCATACACTTCAGGAGCGCCCGAGTGTATGGATGGGCCGGGTTCTCGAAAATCTCGAAGACATCGCCCGTTTCCATCACTTTCCCTGCGTACATGACGACGACCCGATTCGCGATCTCCGCGACGACTCCAAGATCGTGAGTGACGAAGACGACCGTCATGCCGAACTCCTCTTGGAGATCATCGAGCAGGTCCAAGATCTGGGCTTGGATCGTCACGTCCAACGCGGTCGTCGGTTCGTCGGCGATCAGGAGGTCCGGCTGGGGTGCTAGTGCCATCGCGATGACGACCCGTTGTTTCATCCCGCCGGAGAACTCGTGCGGATAATCGTCGATGCGGGTTGTCGCTTCCGGAATTCCGACCCGATCGAGCAGCTGGATCGCACGATTCCGGGCGTCCTTGCGGGAAATATTCTCGTGAAGACGGATCGATTCGACGATCTGTTGGCCGACCGTATACACTGGATTGAGCGCCCCTTGTGGGTTCTGAAAGACGTAGCCGATCCGACCGCCCCGGATCTCCCGGAGTTCCCGGGTTGGTAGCGTCGTCAGCTCCTGCCCCTCGAAGGTGACCGAACCATCGACGATTTCGCCCGGCGGGCTTTGGAACAGTCGGCAGATCGACTCGACGGTGACGGTTTTTCCGCTACCGCTTTCTCCGACCAGACAGACCGTCTCGCCGCGATCGGCGGTAAAGCTGACGCCGTCGACTGCCCGGATAGTTCCTTCGTCGGTGTGAAAGTGTGTCTTGAGGTCTTGGATCTCGAGCAAAGCCATGTTAGGTTTCCTGTCGTGGATCGATCGCATCCCGGAGGGCGTCGCCGAGGAAATTAAACGCGAGAACTGTCAGGAACAGAAAGACGCCGGGGATCGTCGCGATCCAGGGCGCGCTGGCGAGACTGCTCCGGCCGCCGGAGATCACCCGTCCCCACGAGTAGACGTTGGGATCACCCAGGCCGAGAAAAGAGAGCGATGCCTCACCCAGAATGAACCCGGGGATCGACAGCGTGGCGACCGTGATTACTGTACTTGAGACGTTTGGGATCAGGTGCCGTCGAATGATCCACCAACGGCTCGCACCGGCGGTCTCGGCGGCCCTGATATACGCCTCCTCGGTTCGTTGGAGGGCCTCACTTCTGATCAGTCGGGCAGTCCCTTCCCAGGAAAGGAAACCATAGAGGACGATGATCAAAAAGAGGCTACCACCGAAGAGATACACCAGCAACAACAAGAGGATGAACCCGGGGAACGTCTGCTGGAGATCGACATATCGCATCAGCGCCTCGTCGACGTAGCCGCCGAAGTGGGCGGCCGTCGTCCCGACGACCGTCCCGATCGTGACCGCGAGGAACATACTGATCAGCCCGACCTCCATGCTCACGCGCATACCATAGACGACAAGTTTGAACATGTCTTGCCCCTGTTGGTCGGTGCCCAGGGGATGTTCCCATGTTCCGGTCGCCGTCGTCCCTTGGACCTGTGCGGTGAATCCGACCGGCGGCTGGTAGGCATCCATGAGGTCCAACTGCGGGGGCTCCATGACAATCGGCCCGACGATGCCGGTCACGAAGATGACGATGAGAAAGATAAGCGAGGCCACCGCTGGCTTGTTCTTTTTGAACTCCCGCCAGTAGTATAGTGTCATCCGACGGTTGTCCGCCAGCGGCAAGACGACATGATAGAACCCGAGGATCAGCGTCAGGATAAACAGCCACTCCACGGAGGTCACATCCCAGACGCCGGGGATCGTCGGCCGATCATTCGGGATGAGAAACGCGTCGTAGCAGAGGGCAACGAGCCAGACAACAAACGTTGCGACCTCGATAATCTTCCGTGCTGAGAGTTCGGTGACGTCCCGCCCGACGTCCTCCCAGTCGATTTCCTCGAACGTGATGTCGTCGTCCTGTTCGGTCGCCATTAGCGATCACCGTAGTCGATCCGCGGGTCAAGCCAGACGTATGCCAGATCCTGCATTAGATTACCGAAGATGGCGATAAACACCGGGATGAGAGTGGTCGCGAGCACCAGTGGCGTATCCTGTTGGATGATCGCCTTATAACCCAGTAGGCCGATCCCTGGGATCTGGAAGATCACCTCTGCGATCACCGCACCGGCAAACATGATCGCAAGGACGTCGGCGACAAGGATCGTCGCCAACGGGACCAACGCGACGCGTAAGATATGTCGCGTGAGTACCCGCCAGTCGCTCGCGCCTTTCGCCCTGGCGGTTTTGACGAACTCGGCGTTGACGTACTCGAGCGCCTGTGCTCGGGAGTATCGCATCTGGCCGGCCACCGAGGCCGTCGAGACGACGATAACCGGCAGGATGATCTGGTGGAGGTTCCGGAGTGAGAAGAACGGGACATCTGTCTGATAGTATGTCGGCGGAGCGATCGCCGCGAGCGACATTCCAAATAACGTCTGATCTTGTAACCAGACACCGGCAATCAAAATCAACATGATCGCAAACCAGAAGTTTGGAATCGAGATTCCGAAAAAGGCGATGAACGTCCCGATGTAGTCCGTTACCGTGTACTGATTCATCGCTGAATACAGCCCGATCCCGTATCCGGCCAAGATCGCGAGGAATGTCGAAGGGATGATATACTGTGCCGAATACGGCCAGGCGTCGGTGATGGCGTCGATTACGGGTTGTGAACGCGTCGTCGACCATCCCCAGTTCAGCGTCGCCATATTCACGATGTAATCAACATAGCGTTGCCACACCGGTCGATCGAGCCCGCGTGCCTTCCGGTAGGCCTCCTTGGCGGCTTCTGCATCTTCGCCTTGGGCCGCCGCTTGGAATGCGGCCTGCATCTCCCCCGTATTTGGCGAGATCGTCAGCAAGCCAAACGTGATCGAGAGAGCCAGCCATGTGGCAAAGACCGTCCAAATCAACCGCCGAACGACGTACCACCGCATACTCATGGTGATCGACTATTGAGCCTTGAAATAGAGCTCTCGAGCGGAATCAGGGCTTGAAAAGGCGTTTTTGATATCCGGTAGGCCGCCGACGGTATTCCGGTAGCCGATGATCGTGTGGTCGTTGAACGACCAGATCAGCGGTTGATCCTCGCTTAGGAATCCGAAGACCTCGGCGAGGATTTCCGTCGCTTTCTCCTGGGAAGAAGCTGACTGAGCGTTGTTCGCGGCCTCTTTGATATCGAAATCTGGGTTGTATCCCCACATGTTGAAACTGCCCTTGGGTACCATCGTTAGCTTGAGCACGTCCCATGGGGCGTACGCTCCGTGTGAGAAGCCCAGTCCGTACATGAGATCCCATTGTTCTTTGCTCGTAGCCTGGTCGTATGGACCGCCGTTGAACCCGCCCACGTTCCAATCGGGCTGATCGACGCCCTCGACGTTGCCGGCGCTGTTCTGTGCATAATTGCGCAGGAGATTGCTCCACTCGGTCGATTCGAGGTTGACGGCGATGCCGGCCTTCGAGAGCTGTTGTTTCACGAAGTTCGAGACGATTTCGTTAGATTGGCTGCCGGCACGGAAAACGAGTGTGAGTTCGACCTGCTCGCTGTCGGGTCCGACGAACGTCTCGCCGTCATAGCCGTAGTCCGAAGAGGTACCGCTGTCGAATTTCTCCTTGGCCTTCTCGACACTCGTCTCCGGAACCCAGATCTGTGAGTCATCGTAATACGGTCCCCAACGTGGGTGGAGTGTATCGACCGGATTCGCGTTCCCCTGAAAAACCTGTTGGATAAGCGTCTGTTTATCGAAGAGGTGTGCGAACGCCTGACGGACTTCCCGGCTCTCGCGGATCGGTGCCCAGCCGTTGATCCGATGATTGAGGTTTAGCCAGAAGATCCCGCTGCCGAACTTACTATGCCAGAGGGTGATTCCGTCCGCGTCTTCGAATTCAGGTTCTTTTCGGGCTTCGATACCGATGCTGTGGATGTCGCCCGCCCGCAGTGCCGAGTATCCGGTTGTCTGTTCGTCGAACACCTGCGAGACGTGATTCTCGAAATACGGCGGTGTACCGTATTTGTCGACTTTCTCTTTGAGGTAGTAGTCCTCGTTTCGTGAGAGGACCATCTTCGAGTTACGCTGCCAACTCTCGAAGCTGTAGGCGCCGAGATTCCCCGCAAGCAACCCGTTCGTGATGGCCGGATCCTGCTTGAATGCCTCGAGGTCCCCCTCGGACCCGCCGCCTTCCCCGGGTGCGTACTTCGAGAGGAGGTCCTTTGGGACCGGGATCACAAACATCATCGGATCGGTGTGCATCCAATTGGCCCGCGATTGTGGAAGCTCCGCGCGCATGCTGAGGGTCCCGGTTTTTTCGAATGTAATCGCCTCGCCCTCGACGAAGAACTGATCGACGTATTGGTAGCCCGACCAGTTGTCATCGACCTGGAAGGCGTGCTCGATGTTATAAATGTAATCTTCGGCGGTTAGCTGCCCATATTCGCCACCCCACTGGAGATTGTCCCATAACTCATATTCGACGACATCCGCGCTATCGGAGAGTTCCCAGGTCTTGAACCAGCGACTCTCCACCTCGATATCATCGTTGATCGTCGCGCCGCCGTCATAGAGCAATGACAGGCGATTACCGGTCGCCTCATCGCCGAGATCCCAGGGATGCAGGGATCGGGCCTCCGAGGTCGAGCCGGTGATGTACTCGCCACCGACAGTTTTCGTCGGTGCCTCGGTTTCCGTTGCCGTTTCGGTCATCTCGTCGTCCGCTTCAGTCGTTTCTGTCACTTCCCCTTGCCCGCTCTCAGTCGGGGTGGTTTGCTCCTGGCCGCCACAACCGGCGAGACTCGCCACGCTCCCCGCACCTAGTAGCTTAAGGAGTCGACGCCGATCAGGATCCAATGACATATAGGCTGGATTAGAAATCATTATTG
>JBDGPX010000105.1:0-6713 GCA_042219475.1 Halobacteriales archaeon | reverse complement strand
GATAACATAATCAGAGTGCTGTCACTCGATTTTAGCCCTTAACCGAATACGGATGATAGTACCTCTTATAACTAGCCTCAGTAATTAAACGCCCATGATGAGCCGGGGCTGTTTCTTGCTGACGTTCGGGGCGTTTCTCATTGGCGGACTCTTAGCCGCCCTCGGGATCGGCGGGGATGTCGCCGGATATTTGCTGATCGGCGGGCTGGCGGGTGCGTGCATTTGTACGTTTCTCCGAACCAACGAGTTCGATCAGGGAGGGTAGCGGCGCTGTGGGATGGTCGACTCGCGCTGCCGTCGACCTACGCTAACGAACTCACTCGTAGGTCGGGACGTCGCTCTCTTCGACGATTTCGATAACTTCACCGAACCCGAAGTTCGGGAGCACCTGAGTGACCTCGATTTCGACGCGATCGCCGACTTCGGTGTCGGGAACGAAAATCACATAACCCGGTTCAACGCGGGCAACGCCGTCGCCCTGCTCGCCGATCGATTCGATCTCGACTTCTAGTTGATCGCCCTCACTGACCGGTGGATCGGCGTCTCCCGAGCGGTCCTCGACGCCAGCGTCGGCGACGATCTCCGTATCTTGTGCTGTCGAGAGGACAGCAATCCGGTAGAGGTCGTCTTCGTCTAAGGTGCCCAACTCGAATTCACTTTCCGGGATCTCGACCACATAGGAACCATCTCGCTGTTCGATCTCCGCGCTGAACAGACACAAGAGGTCATCTAAAGATGTCATTCAGTACTCACCGGTTTCAGCCCCAACGATTTTACTTCTCCGGTTTGTTTTCCGAAAGCTGACACCTATTGCCGGTCGTCAGAAGCTGATGGCGCTATTTTCGAGATCGGGCCATGCGCGAACCATCACTGGTCGAAGATACCAGCCGGTTAGGAGATCAGGACCTACCGAAAAGCGACCGGAGACGGTCGAGTAGACCCGGGGTGTCGATCACAACGGTCTCGATAGCGTCGAGCTCCTCGGGGGTAAACATTCCCTGACCTCTGGCCTCGTACAGCCAGTCACGCCACTCAGCTTCGGTCAAGACGCCGCGTGATTCTGATTCCCACTGGTCGACCAATTCCTGCCGTGACGCGAACGGTATATCAAGCGCGGAATCGCCCCAATACAGCGGCGAAAGGATGAACGCCGTTCCTTCGGCCTCAGTCGGCATTAATCGATAAGGATAGCCATTATAAAGGATCACGTCACCTGGTTCGATGACATCACCGTTGGGGAGTTCAAGCTCCTCGACCATAACAACCCTCCTCCGTGATGAATACAGTATTCACGGTGGATATCGGGAGTAGACACTCCCAATACAACTGCGCTTCGTCTCCGGTATGGAGTGGTGTTGTTCTCGGACAGGGTAGGAACGGCCGTGGCGACAGAACAAAGTCGGCGTGGACCAACCGGTGAACGTACTTGGATGCCCGAGCAACCAAGCGTCGTCGTGATCGGGGGCGGATCGACGGGGACGGGTGTGGCCCGCGATCTGGCGATGCGAGGGGCCGAGGTGACACTCCTCGAACAGGGGAACCTCACTCACGGGACGACGGGCCGAATGCACGGGCTCTTACACAGCGGCGGACGGTATGCAGTTGCCGATCCCACGAGTGCGGCGGATTGTATTGCCGAGAATCGAATCCTTCGGGAGATCGCCAGCCACTGCGTCGAGATGACCGGTGGTCTGTTCGTCAAACGACCGACGGACGATGCGGACTATTTCGAGCGCAAACTCACAGCATGTCAAAATAGCGGAATACCAACGGAAGTGTTATCCGGTAGGGAGGCCCGCGAACTCGAACCCTACCTTGCCGAGGATATCGAACGGGCGATCCACGTCCCTGACGGGGCAGTTGATCCGTTCCGACTCTGTGTCGCCAACGCCGCGAGCGCGAAAGAGCACGGCGCTCGGATCGAAACCCACAGTCCAGTGACCGACATCCTCCGGGAAGATGATACGGTCGTCGGTGTCGAGGTGACTCACGAGACTGGACGTGGCCATAGAGTCCACGGCCGAACCGGCGACACAGAACGGCTCTATGCCGACCACGTGATCAACGCGACCGGCGCGTGGGCAGGGCAGCTCGGAGAACTGGTCGATGTCGACATCGAAATCCGACCCTCCAAGGGGGTGATGGTCGTGATGAACGTCCGACAGGTCGATACGGTCATTAACCGCTGTCGACCCAAAGGCGACGCCGACATCATCGTCCCCCACGAGACGGCCGCCATCCTCGGAACGACCGACATCGAAGTCGATGATCCAGCGGAGTATCCCGAAGAGCAGTGGGAGGTCGATCTCATGATCGATGAACTCGCGAAGCTGGTTCCGATTCTTCGGGACGCCCGAACGCTCCGATCGTTTTGGGGCGTCCGGCCATTGTATGAACCACCTGGGACCGGAACTGCGGATCCGACCGATATCACCCGTGATTTCTTCATTCTCGATCATGCCACGCGTGACGGATTGGCGGGGTTGACCTCGATCGTCGGGGGCAAATTCACCACCTATCGACTGATGGCCGAGGAACTCGCCGATCACGTCTGTGATCGTCTCGGTATCGACGAACCGTGCCGAACCGCCGACGTGCCGTTGCCCGGGAGTGAGGAATTCTCCGTCCTCCGGGACTACATGGATGAATTCGGTATCCGTTCGCCGATCGGGCGTCGGAGCGCCGAACGTCTCGGGAGCCGAACGGAAGAGGTACTGAAGACTGCGGCGCCGAATCCGGTGGTGTGTGAGTGTGAAGCCGTGACCCGATCCGAGGTGCAGGACGCGATCGAACAAGCGGGAAGTGATCTCAACGCCATCCGGATTCGGACGCGGGCGTCGATGGGTAACTGCCAAGGAGGATTCTGTGCCCACCGGCTGGCTGCCGAACTCCATCCCGAATTCGAGGAAGCGACGGCACAGACAGCACTCGAAGAACTGCTCGATGAACGATGGAAAGGTCAGCGTCACGCCCTCTGGGGGGAGCAACTCTCCCAGGCGATGTTGAACTACGCCCTTCAGGCGACGACGATGAATCGCGATGGTGATCCGGCAACAATAGACCAGGACATCGATTTCGACGCCTTCGACGACGGGCCACCACCTGCGGCCGATCCGACCGTGTCGCCTGATCTCGGTTCAGATTATCCGAGGGGATCGGATGGCGATTGAATCGGATGTCCTCGTGATCGGTGGCGGGCTGGCTGGAATCATAAGTGCCCTAACTGCGATCCAGGAGGTCGAGACGGACCGAGTTCGTCTCATCTCACACACCGAGAGTACACTTCGAAACGCCAGCGGCCTGATCGATGTCCTTGGCGCCGTCCCCGGTCGTGAGACACCGGTCTCGCACCCGTTCGAGATGATCGACCGGCTGCCGGAAATCCATCCGTATCGGATCGTTGGTGCGGAAACGGTCAGGGACGGATTGGAGATGTTCGAGACGGCGGTTGCGGAGCTGTACTGCGGCGGTCACACCGATCGAAACGCGCTTGTTCCGACCGCGGGCGGGACGATCAAACCGACGGCTCGCTACCCCACGAGCACGATGGCGGGCCTGGCGAGCGACGATCGGGAAATGTTGTTGGTCGGGATCGAGACGGTCCCCGATTTCGACGCACCACTTGCGGCGGCCCACCTCCGTCGGCTTGGGGTGCCATTTGATGTCCGTGGCGTGACGATCGACTTCCCGAGCGAACCCCGTGCTGACGCAAAGAGCACCCGGTACGCCGAGTTGCTGGACAGCGACGATGCGGACGTTCGCCAGCGGTTAGCCGATCGTGTGAGACCCCATTTGAACGGAGCCGACCGAGTCGGGTTCCCTGCGCTGCTCGGACTCCAGAAGGCAGACAGAGTTCGTTCGACGCTCCGAGCTGACCTCGATACGGCTGTCTTCGAAGTGCCGATGCCTCCCCCAAGCATTCTGGGGATGCGGCTCGAGAACGCGCTCTTCGACGCCCTCGATACAGCAGGCGTGGCGATCACGACCGGTAACCCGATCGTCGATTATCAGGCTACGGACGGGCGTGTCGACTCCGTGCTGTTGGATCGTAACGGTACGACGGTCCCACACTGTGCCGAGCAATACATCCTCGCGACCGGTGGTCTTGTGGGCAGTGGGATCGAATCCGATCGTGAAGTGGTGAGTGAGCCGCTCTTTGGTTGCCATGTGCCCCATTCGGGGGACCGATACGACTGGTTTGATGACGCGACCTTTGGGGAGCACGCGTTCGCTCGGTTCGGCGTATCGTTCGATGACCAACTCCGGCCGCTTGCCGCCGACGGTGAGCCGGAATTTCGAAACCTGCGGGCGGCCGGATCAGTGATCGGCGGCTATGACTTCGCCGCCGAGAAATCCGGCAGCGGCGTCTCCCTGGCCACCGGTTTCGCCGCCGGAACAATGGCTGGCACCCACACCTGATCAGTTTCGACCATGAGTGATACTGACGATCCCATCGATGGCGACGATCCCTTCGAGGTAATTCCGAGCGATACGAACGACGATCTCCGTCCCGGCGCCGATCCCTGTTATAAGTGCTCGACGTGTGATACGAGTTGTCCGGTCGCCGCGGTGGACGATGACTTTCCGGGGCCGAAGTTCCAGGGGCCCGAACAGTGGCGGCTCAATCGGAGGCAGGATGCGACGATCGACGACTCGATCATGCAGTGTTCGAACTGTATGCGTTGTGATCAGGCCTGTCCGGCGGGCGTTCCGCTCAGTCAAATGCACAACACCCTCCGATCGGAGTACGTCGACGAGCAACTGAGCCGGTTCTCCCGGAAATACTGGCGGAATAAACTGCTCGCGAACTACGGCCGGATGGCCGACATCGCGAGTCGGTTTCCGAGGGTCAGCAACGCCATCGCTGGATTGTGGCTGACCAAATTGGTCGGCGAGCATCTGCTTGGCATCACGGCCGAGCGGGAGTTCCCGGAATTTGCTGATCAGACGTTTCGGGAATGGTGGCACGAACGAGGAGGCCCGAGGATCGAAACCAACGAGAAACGGGTCGCCTACTTCCACGGCGATTATGCGGATCACAACACCCCGGAGATCGGCCAGGCACTCGTGCGTGTGTTCGAATCGTATGGCTACGAGGTAGCGGTTCCCGATCAACGTTGTTCGGGCACGCCAATGTTCGCCAACGGACTGCTCGACGACGCGCGGCGTGCCGCTCGGGTGAACGTGGAAACCTTCCGTGAACTGGTCGATGACGGATACGATATCGTCTGTTCGTGTACCTCCTGTTCGATGGCACTTCGCCAGGAATATCCGGAGCTCTTTGAGATACCAGGCACCGCCGAGGTCGCCACGAACACCTATGACGCCATCGAGTACCTCCGGATTCACGAACCGCTCGTTGAGGATCTACAGGAGACAGCGATCGATGGCGAATCGCTCGTCTATCATGCTCCTTGCCACGCCCGCAACCAAGGACTCGACAGGCAGGCGCGTGAGCTCTTCCGGAATCTCGATGGTGTCTCAGTGTCCGACGCTGGGGATTCCTGTTCGGGAATCAGCGGGACCTACGGCTGGAAGGCCGAAAATTACGAGACATCGATGGCGATCGGCGAAGAGATGTTCGAGCACATGAGGGCTGCAGAGGGGACCACCGGGCTGACCGAGTGTCCGACCTGTGCGGCCCAGATGGAACACGGAACCGGGTACGAGATCAGACATCCACTACAGATCCTCGACGCCGCCCTCGTCGAGGAATCCTGAGCGCGGTCTGTATGAATGCTTCATGCGGGATCGAATAATTCCACGCCGTCGATGAGGTAGTTGCTGATCACATCGAGATCGAGTGTTAGCCCTAAGCCCGGTCGTTCGGGGATCGTGATACGACCGTCCTCGATGACGCATCCGTCGCCCATCGCCTCCCACCAGTCGAGCTGATAGGAGTGGAACTCAACGGCCAAGGCGTCCGGAATGGGCGCTGCGAGGTGAGCGCTTGCCATCGTTCCGATCGGTGACGCGACGTTATGCAAGGCGACTGGGATGTAGTGTGTTTCAGCAAGGTCGGCGATCTTTCAGGTTTCCCGCATCCCGCCGACTTTCGGGAGATCGGGAGCGATGATGTCGACAGCCTGGTGTTCGATGAACCGACGGTGGCCAAGTTTTCGATACACGTTCTCCCCGGCAGTGATCGGCGTGGCCGTTTCCCGGTGATCGTACGCTGGACATCATGGTTTTCGGGCGGGATGGGGTCCTCAAGCCACCAGATATCGGCGGAGTCGTCAACCCTGGCGAGCCGGGCAGCGCTTCCGGCGTCGAACGACCAGTGACAGTCGAAGGCAACATCGGCCCGATCACCGATGCGATCGGTTACGGTACGGACGATCTCGGCTTTGTGCACGATTGCTTCCGAACTAATATGTCGGTTAGCACGATCGCCATCGTCGCCGCTGGGGACATCGAGATCGAACTTTAATGCATCGTAACCACGCTCGGAAACGACGCGTTCGGCTTCTTCAGCAGCTGCCCTCGAGGAACTCTCATCACCCGCATGACAATCGCAATAGACCCGTACGGCGTCCCGATACTTCCCGCCGAGCAATTGATAGACCGGGATTTCAAGGAGCTTCCCCGCCAGATCATCTTCGTCGTAGGCCACGTCGAACACGTCGTTGCGAAGCACGACAGGTTGTTTGGTACCAGGATTCGGGTCTTTCTGCCGTTGTACCTTCGACGCCTGCTGGTCGGTTGCAGAGTAC
>JBDGPX010000065.1:0-6761 GCA_042219475.1 Halobacteriales archaeon | reverse complement strand
GGAGCCGACCATATAAACCGTTTCAGGGACTGTCCGGATACACGGCGCGGCCAATATTCGACCAGTAACAACGAGCGTCGAACCTTTGATCCGATTTCGTTCCTTGAGGTCGGGGGATTTCGCCTGTAAGAGTTAATATCGTCAACGGTGTTAGCCTGTCACATATTGCCATATGAACTGCGATGTGATACCTGTAGGTTCTCTCGAACGGTCGACGACGAGCTGACAGCGTACGAAGTCGCCAAAGAGCACGAGCAGGATGAACCAGCTCACTACGTGCTTATCGAGACTGTCGAGTAGTTAGTGGTGGCCGAGCAACCACCGTCTGAATCTTTACCACCCACCCCATCGAACACACGGGGTATGGTTCACACGGGGGCCGAGCTGTTCATCGACACGCTTGAGCAATACGACGTAACCCATCTCTTCGGCAATCCAGGAACGACCGAACTCCCAATCATGAGCGCCGTGGCCGATAGCGATGTCGAGTATATCCTCGCACTTCACGAGGACATCGCCGTCGGGATGGCGGCAGGCTATGCCCGAACCCGACAGTGGCACGCGAACGATACCGCCGACATCAACCCCGTCGGTGTCGTCAATCTTCACGTCACGCCCGGGCTTGCCCATGGCTTGGGGAATCTGTATGACGCCAGTTACTTCGGGACGGGCGCGCCGATCGTTGTGACCGCGGGGGCCCATGGGATCGATCACCAGCATCGGGAACCGATCCTCCATGGCGAACTCGTGGAGATGGCCGATCAGTTCTGTAAGTGGAGCGCCGAGGTCAAACACATCGATGCGATGCCGAACATGCTCCGGCGGGCGTTTCGAATCGCCCGAACCCCGCCGGCCGGCCCGGTCTTTCTCTCGCTTCCGTTCGATGTGATGACTGGAGAGACCGACGCAACGCCCGATCCGCTGGGATCGATCCCAGACGGGGGCGCTGGCGATCGGTCACAGATCGACCGCGCTGTCACGCGAATCGTTGAAGGCTCCGAACCGGTATTGGTCGTCGGTGACGGGATCGGACGTGTTGGGACACCGGCGGTCGAGCAGGCCGTGCGGGTCGCTGAGACGAGCGGCGCCCGGGTCGTCTCTGAGTTCAAAGCCAAGGAGGTCAATTTCCCGACGGATCACGACCAGTGGGTCGGCTCGTTGCCCGACGATCGAGAGACCGCAACGGAGTTACTTGACGGTGATCCGTTGCTCTTCGTCGGCGTGATCTCGAACGTGCCGACACTTCCGGAAGATATCCCATCCTTGCCGCCCGAAGCGACCTGTATCCACGTCACCGATAACGACTGGGAACTCGGGAAAAACCAGCGGGCCGATCTCGGCATCCTCGGGGATCCGGGGACAGTGATGGCAGCGCTTGCCGACAGGATCGACGATCGTCTGAACTCGAAGGAACTGTCGCGGCGGCTTAATGAGGCGACGGCTTACGCCAATCAGTACGGCTCCGATTCGGCCGACGCGGCTGATGGACCGTCATCGATCGCTTCAAAGATCGAACTCGCTGAGGCGGTGGTGACCGCCGCACCGGAGGCCCGGGTCGTTGCCGAATCCTCGACGAGCGATGGCTATCTCAAACCGCTGTTGGGACCCGAACAGTTCATCCGTCAACGGGCCGGTGGACTCGGCTTTGGGCTGCCGGCGGCCGTTGGCGCGGCCCTCGCCGAGGATGAGCGAACAGATCCGCGTGACGTTATCGGCTACATCGGCGACGGCGCGTTTCTCTACTATCCCCACACGCTCTATACCGCCGCGCGATATGACATCGATCTCACCGTCATCGTCTGTGATAACCGCAACTACCGGATCCTCAAGGACAACATGCTTGCGATCTACGGCGGGTCGGATGCGGACTACGAATTCGTCGGCATGGATTTCGAACCGCCGTTCGACATACCGGGTAACGTCGAGACACAGGGGGCCAGCGGGCGGCTAATCGAAGCGCCGGACGCCATCGTGCCTGCGATCGAGAAAGCGATCCGAGACGCCGGGCCGAACGTGCTCGATGTTCGGATTCACGACTGATTCACCGAGGCGTGGTCGTCGCTGTCCCCTTAACCGGGCCTCCCGATCACTCCTCGTCGGTCCGATCAGTGATCCGAGCGATCATCGCCGCATCGTAACCAGCGACGTCGGTGAGCACCTCCTCAGTGTGTTCCCCGAGTAACGGTGCCGAGGTGACCGATGGCGGATCGCTGCCGTCGAACTTGATCGGCATCCCCGGGACCGGCACCGACTCGCGACCCTCACTCTGATTGGGGAGGTAGTGGATCATCTCCCGCGCGTGGAGATGTGGATCCTCAACGATCGTTTCGATCGATTGGACTGGCGCACAGGGAACCCCCGCCTCAAGCAGCGTCTCGACGACGGATTCTTGGGATCGTCCCGCCAACCAGTCCTCGATAAGCTCGTCGATTTCCTCCATCCGATCGGCCCGAGCGACCTTCGAGTCGTACCCCGGAGCATCGATCAGCTCGGTATGGTCCATGATCTCCGCGAGTGAGGCCCAGTGTCGCTCCGAGATACAGATGATCGCCACGTATCCGTCGGCGACCGCATAGACGTTGTAGGGGGCGATCGAGAGTCCGGAGTGTCGATTGCCCGTTCGGGGTGGGGTGTCCTTACGGGTGACCCATGCCGAGACCGGCGAGGCGAGGGTCGGATACATGCAATCGAACATCCCGACCTCGACGTAATCGCCCTCGCCGGTCTCCGTCCGGCGGAAGAGGGCTCCCACGATGCCGAGTGCCAGATGGACAGCCCCCATGAAATCGCTGACCGCCGGGCCGGCTTTCACGGGTGGGCCATCCGGAAACCCTGTGGTGTGCATAACGCCGCTCATCGCCTGGATCGTTAGATCCATCGCGGGATACTCCGCATATGGGCCATAGTCGCCATAACCGGATCCGTGGGCGTAGACCAACTCGGGATTGATTTCGCTGAGAGTATCGTACCCGAGGTCGAGATCGGCCATCGTCCCCGTCGCGAAGTTCTCGAGGAGTACATCGGCCTTGGCGACGAGGTCCTTGAGCGCCTCTCTGTCAGGCTCGCGTTTGAGATTGAGCGTGATGCCGCGTTTGGTGGCATTGAGATACTGCACCTGTGGGGGCTTTCCGTCCTCGCTACGGGTTCGAACGTTCTCCCCCCACGGAGGTTCGATCTTGACGACATCGGCTCCGAGATACGACAGCAACAGTCCACAGTAACCCCCCTGATAGATCTGTCCGAGGTCGAGCACGCGAATATCCGATAGCGGTGCCGTCATGGATTAGTAGGGATCGTAGCCATGTTTGTACAGCGCGTCGACGATGCCGTTGCGATGAATTTCGACGGTCCCGCCCGCGATCTTCCGGCCGCGGACTTTCCGATAGAGATACTCGACAGGATGGCCCTGCATGTAGCCGTTCGCACCGTGGATCTGGACGGCGTCACTGGCGACCTCTTCGGCCATCTCATTGGCGAAGACCTTCGCGACGCTGGTCTGGAGCCGTGTCGGGAGCCCGCCATCACCGTCGGTCATCGTGGCACTCGCAGCCTGGAAGACCAGCAGCCGTGCGGCTTCGATATTGATCGCCATATCGGCGAGCTTGTGGCTGACCGCCTGGAACTCACCGATCGGCTGGCCGAACTGCTCGCGTTCCTGGGCATACTCTAGGGATTTCTCGAAGGCGTTGCGGGCCATCGAGACCGACATCATCGCGTTGTGACACCGCTCGACGTTGAACGTCTGTAAGAGGGTCTTGAACGCATCCTCACCGCGGATGAGCACCTGTTCGTCGTCGATCCGACAGTCATCGAACACTAACTCGGCATGGTGACCACCATACATATTGGTGTACGTCTCGGTGATTTCGAGGCCATCTGTGTCCTTGTCGACGATGACACCGCCGATGCCCTCATCGAATTTAGCATAAACCAGAAACGCCTCGGCCGCCAGTGGATGGGAGATCCAGAGTTTCGTGCCGTCGAGCACGACGCCGTCGTCGTCGTCTTCGGCGGTGGTCTGTATCTCGCCCGCCGCGCTGCCGGCCTCAGCCTCGCTGATCGCGATCGCCATGACGTACTCGCCGGCACAGATCCCCGGGAGGTACTTCTCTTTGAGATGATCGGTGCCGAGGTGGGCGATCGCCCGCGGGGCCCCCATCGAAGTGTGGGAGATGAGATGGGCCGTATCGGGACACACCCGCCCGATCTCCTCTTGGACCATGAGCACTTCGATCGGGGTCATCCCACCGCCACCATAGCGCTCCGGGATCGAAATACCGAGTAGCCCGGCCTCGGCGAGAAGTGGCGCGTTGACCATCGGATACTCGCCTTCGAAAGTAAACGCCCGTTCAGCCAACTCCTCCTCGGCGATGCGCCTTGCAGTCTGTTTGAGCAGCCGTTGTTCCTCGGTCAGCTGGAAGTCCATCGTTACGCCTTCCATCAAGTCGGACGATAAAGATCCTGTGGGCGACCATGAGATCGCCACAGTTCCCAAAGGGCAATCACACGACCCACACCTTCTTTTCCCGATGGTGCGACTTCGGTCATCACCAACGAATGAGGTCGCTTCAACGCATCGCTCACCGTGGATATGCCGGAGCCGCCCCGGAGAACACGGTGGCAGCCGCCCGGTGTGCGGCCAACCATGACGCCGATTGGGTCGAGATCGATGTCCTGCCGACCGGGGATGATGACGTCGTGGTTTTTCATGATTCCCGGCTCGACGGCGGGAACGGCAGCCGTGGGATCACCGATGGCTCCGGCGTTGTGTGGGAGACACCGACCACCGAAGTCATGGATGCCGAAGTGCTCGACAGCGGAGAAACCATTCCAACGCTGAGAATGCTCTGTGAGCGACTTCCAGCGGACATGGGACTCAACGTCGAGCTCAAACACTGTGGGGCACTGGAGTTACGCACTGAGACCGTCCTCGACCCCGACACACGCGATACCCGGGCGGCGATCTGGCGCCCGTTTGTCGAGGATGTGTTGACCGCTCTCGAGGGATTCAGTGGCGAGGTGCTCTTCTCTTCCTTCGCCGAGGGGGCGCTTGCCGCGCTTCGTACTCAAGCACCCAGCGCATCGCTCGCACCGATCGTGAATCAGAACGTGACCGCCGCGTTCGAACTCGCGAGCCGCTATGATGCCACGGCGATCCACCCATCCGTTCGTGCGCTCGGTATTAGGGAACCAGGATCACCTGACGGATCGCCAACAACACGACCGATCAAGCGGGCTCACACAGAAGGGTATGCTGTCAATGTCTGGACGGTCAGGACGTGGTACCAGGCCCATCAGCTGTCAATAATGAATGTCGACGGGTTGATCGCCGATTATCCATTGTCGATGGCCTGGCGAGATTGATCTCCTCCCCCATTGGACAGAGGCCGAAATGGACCGGTAGTGCCGATCGGGCGATCAGCCATCAGTCCCCGATTCCGGGTCGCTCACGCGTCCAAAGTCACAGTCGCATCGAGGGCCTCCGCCAGCCCCTCGGCCCACGCAAGCAATCGCTCGTCACTGCCGAATTCTGCCGCCATCTGGACCCCGACCGGTAGTCCATCGATCCGGCCGCCCGGCGCCGTGACCGTCGGAAGACCAGCATGGGTCCACGGAAGGTTCATGGTCGGATCGCCAGTACTATCGATCCCCTCGGGAGCGGGTCCGGGCGCTCCCGGCGCGATCCATACATCGATCCCGTGTTCGGCAGCGATTTCGTGTAACCGTTCGATCTCACGCTCTTCGACCGGGATAGACTGGCCTTCATCGATCATCTCGGCGGTCGCCGACGCATACCGATCGGCGTACTGATCGTACCAGTCGTGGTGGTCGATCGCAGCATCGGCGGCCACCAGTCGGTTGTGCCGGTCGTTGATCGTCTCGATATCTGGAAAGACCTCGATCCGTCGGATATCATACCCCGCCGACTCAAACATCGAGACCTGTTCTTCGAACGCCCGTTCACCGACCGCCGAAGCTTGCTCGAGGTACGCATCGTCCGGTATCCCGAGGACTGGCTGTTCATCGGGATCGGCGGACGCCCAATCATCAACGCCGATCGAAGCGGCGAGTGCCATCCCGGGGACGTCCTGGGTGAACATGCCAACGTGATCGACCGATCGCGAAAGCGGAATAACCCCGTGTGTCGGGATCCGGCCATAGCTGGGCTTGTAGCCGATGATCCCACAGAACGTCGCTGGCCTAATGACCGACCCGACGGTCTGTGAACCGAGGGCCAACGGCACCATTCCGGCCGCCACGGCCGCCGCCGAACCGCTAGAGGAGCCACCCGGCGTGTGCCCGGGGTCGTGAGGGTTTCGCGTCGAGCCAGGATGGGAATAAGCGAACTCGGTGGTGACGGTTTTCCCAGCGACAAGGGCGCCGGCATTCCGAAGCCGTGAGACGATCGCCGCCTGCGGACCGACCAATTCACCGGGAGGTAACTCGGAGTTGGCTTTCGTCGGCAGCCCATCGACGTGGAAGATATCCTTCACGCCAACCGGGATTCCATAGAGCGGTGGGCGGGTCTCGGGATCCGGATACCGGTCGGCCATTGCAGCGGCTTCGGCTTCGATCCACGACCGGTCTTTCGGGCCATCGACCCAGGCATGAATGTCGTCCTCCCGGGTCTCGATTCGGTCGTAACACTGTCCAATGTAGTCGGAAATCGTTTGCTCGCCGATCCGAAGGGCGGTGGCTGCCGATTCAAGCGGCGCGGACTCGGTGGTCATGATGATCTATCCGAAGCCACAACCGGAGCA
>JBDGPX010000040.1:0-6925 GCA_042219475.1 Halobacteriales archaeon | reverse complement strand
GTCCGCTCGACCTCCGCCTGAAGACGGAGGTATGCGCTCGCGTTCTCTATCAACCATCCGATGGCAGCAACGACGACCAAGCGACACCGTGGAAGGACGTGATCAACCACCCTCCCACCGACAGAACGCCCATGCCGACGAACAGCATCGGTAGCTCGTAGAGGACATTCCACGCCGTCTGTGGTATTTTGACATCTGCGTCTACCTTCGCGTCGCGGATCGGGAGCCTTCACATCATCAAGACAGCCCCGCTGTTCCGTTCCATGGATCGATCACCCTGTCGGTCGTGCTTGGGCTGGTGGGCAATCACGCCCCGTCCACCTTCTTAGAAAACCGTTTGGCCTGCGTTACTGCTCCAGCAATCGATCGCGCGCCTGCTTGATTCGCTGAAATTCGGATTGCGATCCGCCGTGATCGGGATGCGCGGTCTTGAGCTGTTCACGGGCCGCCGCTTTCACGACGGACTCCGGAGCGTCAGGGGCAACACCCAATACCGTATGCGGCGGCTGGTGGCCACAATAGGGACAGTAATCGCCACCTTCGGGAATCCATGCCTCACATGCCCGACAGTGGGTGATGGCCGCGTCCGCTGCTGTCTGTTTGGCGATCTGTCTGAACAGCTCGACCTGCCGTCCGAATCGCCGAAACAGGTGCATCCTCACCCGACACAAGGATGGAGATCGACATAAATGGCATCCCGGCAGCCGCTTGCCGTTGCTCGGTAGTTTTACTTTCACTACGCTTGCCGATGGTATATGTGTAGCCATACCATAGTTATCCGGTAGAGGGTGGCTCCCCTCCCTCACCGTCACACGCTCCTGCAAGTAATCACCCATGAGCACCCGCTCACCGACACTCGGCACCTGCCCCCGGTGTGAGGCATCGATCCCACCGGGGCACACGCTGATCGAGTACGAAACCACTGAGGGGTCGGCCGTGTATGCAGAGTGTCCCGACTGTCGGGACGTCGTCCATCCCGCCTAACCCCTCACCACACCATGCCCGAATTCGACATCGAGACCGAGCCGATCAACGTCTTCAAAATCGACGATCAGTACCTCTTCACCCATTACTTCGACCGGACGGATCTGTTCGACCAGTTGCGTCCGTACTACAACGACGAGGAATACCGGTTCGAGGTGCCGGCCGACGATTTCGAGACCGTTCGAACACACCTCACCGAGGAATACTTCGACCCGCGGGTGATCGAGGACCCGGAACCGTACTGTGTCGTCAAAGAGATGTACACCGAACACGCCGCTATCCTTCGGGACTCGGTCGCTCACTGGGAGCGGGCAGGCCATCTGTTTTTCCTCATGAAAGACGAACTCGCCGTGAAAGAAGCACTCGAACAGGGGGCGACCCACATCTCCGAGACGGACTTCGTTCCGGGGATCTGAGGCTTCTTGCAATCCCTTTTCTCATGAACGTATGATGGGGTAGAGACCAACATTTATACTGATGGGTCTCAAACCAACATGTGTCGATGGTCGCCGACGATGTCGAGGTTCTGATGGATTTCAAACGCGAAGAGGCCGGGCGCGTCCTCCGAGTCCGAGCGCTCTCGGTGCCGCATCGGAGAAGTTCCCCGAAGGCGTGAAATACCGATTTCATTACGGTACGACGGACGGTGACACCATTGTTCGGTACGACAATTCCCACGGGGTGCACGAACGACACGTCGGCGATACAACGGAGGACATTGCGTTCCCTGATGGTGAACTCGAAACGCTGTATCGACGATTCATGGCAGATATTGAATCAGCTTCGACGGAAGATCGATAATACCCATCCATGACCGACACCACGACACTCCACGTTCGGATCGAATCGACTGACGAATTCCACGAGGCAGTCTTAGAGAACCTCTCGAAGATCGACGCAGATGAAGGAGAGACGATCGAAGAACCGCACGTCCTCAGCCTCCCGGACGAGGAGGCGCTGTCGCGTGTGCTTTCCCCGACCAACGTTGAGCTGCTGCGAGCCGTTGTGAATGGAGCGCCCGAAAGCATGCGCGAAACGGCCAGACTCGTCGACCGAGACATCAAGGACGTGAGCCGCAATCTGCACGAGTTACACGAACTCGGGCTGGTCGAGTTCGAGCAGGAAGGACGCTCGAAACGCCCTGTCGTCGAGTTCGACCGGATCGAGATCGACGTACCGATTCTGTCCGAGACTGGCGGTCGACCAGAGCCTGCGGATGTATAATGCATACGGGCGCAACCGTTGGATAACGACCGTAGGAGACTCTGAGGATCTCGGACTCTGATCGGGGAAACGAGCACAAGACGTCGATCGGTTGGCCGAAGATGAGGCCCGACAACCGGGCCTACTCCCGACCGGTGGCTGTCAGCAGTTCCTGATACCGGGCTCTGAGCGTCACGGTACTCACGCCAGCCAGGTCAGCGAGTTCCATCTGGGTGTATCCCATCTCGAATTCCTCGCCGGCGAGATACAGACAGGCCGCGGCCACGCTCCGTGGATTCCGGCCATTCGCTAGGCCAGTCTCCTCAGCCACCGCAACGAGTTCGCATACCCGACGCCGCACCGATTCGGGCACCCCTATTGCCGAGAGTAGGGCAGGCAGCCGATCCGACGGTGTCACGACCTGCGCTGGTAACTCGAACTCCCGATTGAGTACGTTGTACCCCAACTCGACCTTCGATTTGGGCACCTGTGCCACCGACGCGATCTCGGCCACTGATCGGTTCTGCCTCTCGATTCGACACGCCGCGTACACACAACCTGATGCCATCGTCTCGATCGACCGCCCCCGGATCAACTCGGCGGCCTGTGCTTGCCGGTACAGCTGACACGCCACCTCCCGGATCGATCGTAGTAAATCGAGTGCTCCACACATGCGAGCAATCTCCGTACAGGCGTGACCGAGATTCCGTTCCGCCTTCGAGCGCCACTTCGCCCGGCCGTGCTCACGGCGCAACCGATTCAGCTGTTTTCGTTTCGCATTCGAGAGTGCGTTGCCATTGCCATCCGTCCAGTACCCGATTTCACTCGAAAGCCCCCGATCGTGGCGTGCGGTCGTGAGCGGTGCGCCCGTCCGGTCCCGCTTTGAATCGTGATCACTCGGGTATGATGGTCGGCCACGCCGATCGAGTTGGGTTTCCTCGGTCACTAACCCACACTCGCCACACCGCCGTTCACCGCCATCGCTGATGATCATTCCACCACACTCCGGACAGCCATCGGTTTCAGTTTGTCTGCTCGGTTCCTCGCCGTCGCGTCTCAGCTCCCTGACTGAGATTGTTGTCTCGTTCGAATACATCGACTCATGCGAGGCGATTGGTTCCAGGCCCCGCACCCGTCAGGGGCCATAAAAACACGGTCGTGGTCGGCGATCAATTCGATCCGATTTACTCGGACAACCCCCTTCTCGATTCAGCGAGAGCATCCCACCCGTTCCGCAATGGCCGAGTGTTCCAGCGCCCCGAATCGTGGAGGGACAGGGGGGTATAGATATCACGTTGCGGGCACTCATCGATCGATGAATCCCAGTTGGGACCGCACATACCGGCCAGTGTCGACCGATGAACACCGCCATTGAGGCCTGGATGGCGGCTGACAGGGAGGAAGGAGGGGGAGGAGCCATCGAGCGCTGCTGTTGCCCATCCTGTGACGTTCGTTGGAACGACAGCACGTGGATTGTGAACCGCCTCGGGGTCAAGCTCCGAGGCACTCGGCCTGTTCCGCCTGTAGAAGGATGGTGGGGGGAAGGGGGGTGCACCAATCCAGGGCCGCCGTTCCAGTCCGACGATACGTCTGGTGAATCAATAATATTCTCGATCAGTCAAAAGACGAAGCGGGGGCTGGCCTCCGCAAGCAGGCTTCGCCGTCGAAGATGCGTTAGATGACGGCGAACACCCCTGTTCAGGTCAGCTTCTTCAGCGGCAATGATTCCTACTGTGAAACTCCACGGTGGCAAGCGGTACTCACGCGGTGTCAATGTCCTACAGAATACAGAGCAGGATCGCGATCTCGACGAAGCGTACCGGTGGTTCCAAACGAACGAGGGATTAGCGATGCTGTGGGATATGATCACGGATCAGGGATCGATTGTCATGGATACAACCGATAGCTATGGACTTGAGGTCGGCATCCCAGCTGACATCGTGATTTTCGACGAACCCTCCGCCCAGTGGTCGATTATTCGGAAGGCGACCCGTCGCCACGTCATCAAGGATGGAACCGTAATCATAGAGGACGAACAACTCCTTCCAGCATACGCTGACTCAGTCCAATTCAACCGCTGATAGGAAGTATCGGAGCACTCCATAGCTTTGCCCGAAATATTTCCAACAGTTGTCAGAAGCTGTGTGCAAGATGGAAAGCGCGAACCTTGCATTGGGGTGTCGTACTTGAGAGTGAAAAAGTGAGAAGCGTTGAGAGTATCTTGAGACTTTCTGATCAGTTCTTATATCTCGTCATCTAATTCAATCTGAATCTCATCGCTTTCATCCGGATCTATGGCTGGGTTGATCTACCGGCCGGACGCACATTTTTCCGATCCTCCAAGACAATGCACGTGCTATTCAACATCATTCCCTGTTATGCTTGTTCGGTGATTTCTCGTCCAATGCCAACAAGACCAATCGGCTCGCCGTCGGTATCTGTAAGCCGTGTTCCAGTAAATTCGTAGGGGATCCGTTCTCCATCAGCCGTGAGGAATTCCGACTTAATGCGAGCGTATCCCATATTGAGTACGTCTTCAATTGCCTCGGAGATCTGCGAGCGTTCCTCTTCCGGGAAGAACTCAACCGCGTGCATCTCGCTGATTTCCGCATCCGAATAACCGGTAACGGCTGACAAACGACAGTTCCACCGTTCTAACTCGCCATCCATATCAAGTACGTAGAACACCTCATCCAGTGTGTCAAGAGCTTGATCGATGAATTCCCGTTCCTTACTGAGTTCCTGCCGTACCGTTTCACGCTCCGTGATATCCGTAACGAATCCCTCTAGCGCCTCAATATCGCCATCTCTGGAACGAATGGTCTGTCCGCGCTCCCAGACATATTTTATGTCTCCGTTCTTGGTGTAGATACGATACGTCATCTCGAATGGTCTTTCGTCCCTAATGGCGGTTTGTACTGTCTCCCATACGTCGTCTCGATCATCTGGATGGATGATCTCCTCGCCGTAGATGCCTTCTTTACTCTCTATCTTAGATGCTGGATAGCCGGTTAACACCTCCACCTCACCCCTGACAGTTTCCATCGGCCATCCCCTCTCATTTCGACACCGATAGACCATTCCAGGGAGGTTATCGATGAGAGTCTCCAGTTGTCGCACGTACTGCTTTTTTTCGGTGATGTCGCGTCCTTCCGGAATGAGAAGCGTTACGTCTCCCCATTCGTCTGTCACAGGTCGAATACTAAAATCGATGATCGCCTCCCTCTCAGCGCCTTGTATCCGAATCTCGTCTCGAAACAGGTTCCCGTTACGGGCTTGTTCGACGCCTTTTCGAACCGTTTCTTTGGATTCCTCAATCGACTCGACCCAACCAGTCTCCCAAAGCGGCTTGTTGATGACCTCCTCTGGATCGTATCCGCCAAACGAAAGAGCCGTCTCGTTTGCCTCTATCAGGGTGCCGTCAGGTTTCACCACTCCGGTGAACGTGAACGTGTTATTGAAGATGGCTTCGAATCGCCGCTCGCGCTCCTTTTCATCGGTGGCATCTCGGATTGTACAGACTAATTCATCCGTGTCTGTGGTGGCAAGCACGTGGTCTTTGATGAAGGTGGTTCCGTCGGCACGTTTTCCAATCGTCTCTCCGTGCCAATAGCCAGTTTCGTAGACTGTTGGAAGGATTTCCTCACTGATTCGTTGTGTTGCATCCGCAGGATAGATCAGTTGCCAGTGTTCACCGATCATCTCCTCGGGATTGTATCCATACAGATCCGCGTAGGCCTGATTCACGTAGATGAACTGTCCACTCTCGTCAAGTATACTGATGCCCTCACGCGTGGTTTCGATGGCTTCGAGGTGTCTTTCGCGCTCGTTCTTTGCGCGTGCGCGTTCTACGTAATTCCTGATACGGTTAGCCAGTAGTTCGTACTGTTCGGTTCCGGCTTCTTTCTGAAGATAGTCCGTGACGCCAGCCGAGATAGCCTCACTGGCGACTTCCTCACTACCCTTGCCGGTGTAGAGAATAAACGGCAGATTAGGGTAATCCTCGCGGACCGCTTCGAGGAACTCGATACCGTTCTGTCCGGGCATGTCATAATCGGAGATGATACAGTCGAACTCGGTATCGGTGAGTCGATCCAGTCCTTCAGAAGCGCTCGTTGCAGTCTCAACGACGAACCGCTCATCCGTGCGTTCGAGAAATGTGGCTGCCATGTCTGCCAAGTCCGGCTCATCATCAACGTGAAGGATATGGACTGAATCGTCAACTGACATGGTACTATAACCAAGTTAAATGTTCACAAGGGGCATAATAAAAAGTCGGACTTTTATAAGCGATACAACGTATTTTTTGAGCTTGCTAGCGTTGGCTGCGTTACCAAGTTGATCAGATCAGTCATCAAGCGTTCCGTCCGATTGGTGTTCAGACGGTCAGCGAGTGGGGGTTCAAAACGGTGTTTTGGCTGGTGTTTCTGTTCGGTAGTGTCATCGTCCGCGATAGTAGCCATACCGTGTTCTGAGACAAGCTGTTGGTTAAGCGTTCACCACGTCGAAACTTGTTTCTCATAACAGCGATCGGCGGTCTGGACCTCACCCGCGAACTCGGCGCCGGCGATCTCCAGATCTCACAACTCGTTGCACGGGAGGCAAGCGACACATCGGAGAGTCTGTAATCCGTGTTGCCGGATCGCGCAGCGACTGTCGTTTCCCCGGTTTCTTAACATCTTTGTAGCAGGCCGCCACCCCGTCTGTATGGTTCAACTTCCGACTGCGGTCGTCGGTG
>JBDGPX010000137.1:0-6955 GCA_042219475.1 Halobacteriales archaeon | reverse complement strand
CGTAATCATTTTGTCGCCAGCGGTGGTTTGTCGGGGTAGCAGCGTTTCCATAGGAATCAAGGTAGCGACACGGCCGGACACGCTCACAGACGGCAGGAACGGATCGGTACCCTGGGATGGTCGAGGGGTGTCGGTCGTTACTGTTGAGCAGTGACGCGCTGTTTCTCGATTAGTTCACGGACTTGATCGGCACGATCCTCGTCGGTGACGAAATGGCGAAGCGTCCACTCAAGTTGAGCGACGACCGCATCCAGTCCCGCGTCGGTGAGCCGATACTCGTTCGTTCGTTTGTCGAGTTCGCTCTTCTCGACGAGCCCCATCGTGACGAGATCGTCGAGGTTGGGATAGAGCCGGCCGTGATTGACCTCATCGTCGTAATACGCTTCGAGTTCACGCTTGATCGCGAGACCGTAGCGAGGCTCCTCAGCGAGGATCGTAAGAATTCGCTGCTGGAAGGCGGTGAGGTCCCGGACAACGGACTCGTCGATTGCTTGTGAATCTGACATAATCCTAACTATGTCCACAATCGTATATAACCCTTGTCAAAATCCAAGATATTCCAATCCGCCAACTGGAACGATATCGGACGATCGCCCGCGAGCGATGACGAAAGGTCTTTTTCGCCGCCTGTCGGAGTCGATCCTGCCATGGTCAATCTGTGGGAGGACCTCGAAACGGGACCGAATCCGCCCGAGGAAATCCACGCTGTCGTCGAGTGTCTCAAAGGCGAGCGTAACAAATACGAATACGAGAAGGACATCCCCGGTGTCGTCCTCGATCGAGTGCTTCACTCGAACGTACATTATCCATCCGACTACGGGTTCATTCCACGGTCGTGGTACGATGACGACGATCCGCTGGACGTCCTCGTCCTCGTCGAGGATCAAACGTTCCCGGGATGTGTGATCGAGGCCCGTCCGGTCGCGATGATGAAAATGGACGACGACGGCGAGCAGGACGATAAGATCATCGCGGTCCCCACGGAAGATCCCCGCTACGACCACATTGAGGACCTCGGGGATGTCCCCGAACAGACGCAAGCCGAGATCAGTGAGTTCTTCGAGACCTACAAGAACCTCGAGGCGGGCAAACAGACCGAAACGCTCGGCTGGGAGGACAAGGCAGCCGCCATGGACGCCATCGAACATTCCCAGGATCTCTACGAGGAGAAATTCGGATAACCGTCCGCCGAACGCCCGATCGAGGACCCCCATCCCGTCGGCGGGCATGCCCCAGGGTCATATCGACGGCTATCCCCCATGTGTTATGCGCATGGGTAATTACTTAGAGCTAGCAGCCGTACTTTCTCACTGAATGGCAGCCAAATCATCGACGTTCGGGATAGATCATCCGACGACCGTCCCGACCAACTTCAGACCGGCCTCAGACGATGACGTTGAGTGCGAGGAATCCGACGAGTAACCCGGGAACGATCATTGGATCGGCTCTGGTCCCACCGTCACGGTCACAACGCCACGGAAACTGAAGCTTCTTGTATCTCTCAGCGGTAACCGCGCCCATGGGACTGTTCGATCGGCTCCGCGGAAGCAGTGGTCCGCGCGTCGCCTTCATTGGAATCGACGGGGTACCTTACAGCCTTATCGAAGACAACCCCGATCGGTTCCCGAACCTGACGGCCCTGGCCGAGGAAGGTACTGCCGGACCGATCGAAAGCATCGTACCGCCGGAATCGAGCGCCTGCTGGCCGTCGCTGACGACGGGTGTCAATCCCGGAAAGACGGGTGTCTACGGCTTCCAGGATCGGGAGGTCGGCTCTTACGAGACGTACGTCCCGATGGGCCGTGACGTCCATGCGACCCGCATCTGGGATCGTGTCCACGACGTCGATCGCCAGGCAACAGTCATGAACGTCCCCGTGACGTTTCCGCCCCAGCGGAACGTCCAGCGGATGGTATCTGGCTTTCTCTCGCCCGGCGTCGATAAGGCAGCCACGCCGGATGAGCTCCGGACCTACCTCAAGTCGATCGATTATCAGATCGACGTCAATGCCAAGCTCGGCCACGAAGACGACAAAACGGAATTCATCACGGACGCCCACGACACCCTCGATGCCCGCTACGAGGCGTTCGCTCACTATATCGAGGAAGACGACTGGGACCTGTTTTTCGGCGTGTTCATGACGACCGATCGGGTCAATCACTTCCTCTTCAAGGACTACGAGCGAGACGGCAAGTACAAAGCCGAATTCCTCGAGTTCTACGAGACGCTCGATGAGTACCTCGGCCGCCTGCGCGAGTCCCTGGCGGACGACGTTACACTCGTTGTCGCCAGCGATCACGGTTTTACCTCCCTCGATTATGAGGTTCACTTTAACGAGTGGCTCCGCGAGGAAGGGTGGCTCGAATACGAGGACGACGACCACGAGAGCCTTGAGGACATCGCCGACGGTACCCGTGCGTACTCGCTGATCCCCGGTCGATTCTACATCAATCGTGAAGGCCGTGAACCCAGGGGGAGTGTTCCGAACGGGGAGTACGAGACGACCCGTCAACAGCTCAAAGAGAAACTCGAAGCTCTCGAGGGCCCTAACGGCCAGCCCGTCTGTGAGCGCGTCGTGGAGACCGAAGACACCTTCTACGGCGAGCACGACGACATCGCGCCAGACCTGGTCGCCATCCCCACAAACGGGTTCGATCTCAAAGCCGGGTTCAAGGGCCACGACTCGGTGTTCGACGTCGGACCGCGCAACGGCATGCACAGCTTCGACAACGCCTCGTTGTTCATCGACGATCCTGACGCGACCATCGAGAACGTCGATCTCTTCGATATCGCGCCAACGCTGCTCTCGTTGCTCGACATCGAGTACGACGCCGGCTTCTTCGACGGCCGGACTCTAGTATGAACTACCCCATCTATGAGGAATCCTGCTAATTGAACAAACCACGGTTTGCGTCACCCTACTTCACCCTACTTCACTCGTCCTGCGGACTCGCTCGAGGACGGGGACTTAGCCTGCAAGAGTTAACAACGTCGATCGTCCGAAGTGACAACGTCTTTCCGACACGGGTCGAAGTGGGTATATGTTCCATACTGCCGTCGACACCCCCGGTGATCATCCGCCCCAGGAGGTATACGAGACACACCTCCGGAAACTCGCTGAGGTGATCGACGCCGTCGGGATCGACCGCGTCGTCGCCGAAACGGGACTGGACCAGTCGACGGTCAAAACCATCGCTGCTATCGACGTCGAATCCGATGGATCGTCGGTCCCGACGCTCGATCTGGCCGACGCGGCAGCGATCCTCGCCCTCAAGGAAGGGATGCCCGATGCCGAGACGATCCTCGATGAGGATCGTACCCACCTCCTGATGGGGATGTCCACGGCGGTCCTTGACGTGGACACGATCGCCGTCGAGATCGATATCCCGCTGGATCCAAAGGAGATTCAAGCGAAACTCGAAGGCCGTCATCCGATGACATTAAAAGAGTTCGCCGTCCTCCAGCAATTCATCGCGGCCCGGGGAGCCCGCTGATCCGCTATGGACATCGCGATCCTTGGCTGTGGCTATGTAGGGCTCGAACTGGGCCGTCAGTTACGCGACGGCGACCATACTGTAATCGGCGTCCGTCGTTCCGCGGCGGGGCTCGACCGGATCGAGGACGCCGGACTGGCGGCAGTCCAGGCCGACGTGACCGACGAACGGACCCTCCGCCGGATCCCTGACGTCGACGCCGTCGTCTTCATCGCCAGTTCCGGCGGCCGCGGGGCGGACGCCGCCCGGCGGATTTACGTCGATGGACTCGAGACGACGATCGAGCACTTCGGCAGCCGGGAGAACCCCCCGGATCGACTCCTCTATACGTCGAGCACGGGCGTCTATGGCGATCACGACGGGGAGTGGGTCGACGAAGAGACGCCGATCGAGCCGACTACCGAGAAAACAGCGGTCCTCGCTGAGGCCGAACGGCTCGCTCGCGACCGGGCGGCCGAATACGGAATCGGCGGCACCGTCGCCCGCTTCGCCGGGTTGTACGGTCCGGATCGCTATCGGTTAGAGCGGTATCTCGACGGGCCGGTCACGGCGGGGTACCTCAACATGGTCCACCGGGAGGACGCCGCGGGTGCGTGTCGGTTCCTCCTCACCGAAGCGGCCACGAAAGGCGAGGTGGTCATCATCGTCGACGACGAACCCGTTGGGAAGTGGACCTTCGCTGACTGGCTTGCCGAGCAGTGTAACACGCCAGCTCCGGCGAAAGAAACGATCGACGAGCGGATCGCCCGTGGCGACCTCTCGACGGCTGCCGAACGTCGGCTCCGAACCCAGAAACGATGTTCGAACGAGAAGCTTCGGGAGCTGGGCTACGAGCTCGCCTATCCGACCTATTGCGAGGGATATCGGGCCGCGATCCGCCGCTATCTTGAACACAGTGATTGAGCCGACGATCAACGGCGGCAAGATTCATATCCGATCGACGAACAGGTGAGAGTATGCCGCGTGGCTCCGCGGCGGCGCTTGAACAGATGCTCGATCGGGCGATTGCGGCCGCCCGCGCCGAGCCACTGGTCGCTGTCGGGGCGCTCGCGCTCGTGGTGGCGATCATCGTCACGATCGGATTGGTGATCCGGTGGCTCCGACGCTCAACTGGCGAGCAGTTCCGCCGATCGCTCGCGGAGGTCGATACGGTCGCGATCCTCATGCATCCGAATCCCGATCCCGATGCAATGGCGGCGGCGATCGGCGTTCGTCACATCGCCGAAGGTGCGGGAACCGACGCCACGATCTATTATTCCGGTCAGATCAGACACCAGGAAAACCGTGCATTTCAGACCGTGTTGAACCTCTCGTTCGAACAGATCGAGACCGCCAGCGATCTCGGCGGCGATCCGGTCATCCTCGTCGATCACAACGAACCGCGGGGATTCAGCGGGGCGGGCGGATACGAACCGTTCGCGGTCATCGACCATCACCCGGGTAACGGCGTCGGCGAGGAATTCACCGACGTGCGGCCCGAGTATGGTGCCTGTGCGAGCCTTATCGCGGAATATCTCAGGGATCTCGGTGCCGAACCATTGCCGCCCGAGACGATCCCTGAGGAGGCGAACGACGCCGGAATCCCCGACTGGACGCGCGAGATCAGGAATCAAACCACCGATGGTGTCACCGACAGCAACGGGGACGGGATCGAGGAAGTAGCTGTCCGGACCGATGGAGGCGGCTTGGCGCTGCCGCCATCGATCGCGACCGGGTTGCTCTATGGCATTCTCGCGGATACAACCAACCTGACGCGGGGCTGTTCGGACGCCGAATTCGAGGCCAGCTCGTATCTGTATCCAGCGATCGATGAGGAGCTGATCGATCGGATCGCCAATCCCCAGGTCGATGCCGAGATCCTCGACGTAATCGCCGAAGCGATCACCAACCGCGTCGTCAAAGGCTCCTTTGCCATCAGCGATGTGGGATCGGTGTCGAACCTCGACGCCATCCCTCAGGCCGCCGACGAATTGCTCCAACTCGAAGGGGTCACGGCGGTGGTGATCATGGGCGCCAAGGAGGGAACCCTCCACCTCTCCGGCCGCTCCCGGGACGACCGCGTCCACATGGGACAGGTGTTACAGACGGCCGTCGCAGACATCCCGATGGCCGACGCCGGCGGCCATGCTCGGATGGGTGGCGGCCAACTGTCGATTCGCCACATGGAGGGCATCGGTCCGGGGGCGGGGCTGACGCGAGAGAAATTCCGCGAACGGCTCTTCGACGCGATGGCCGGCGATATCTGAGCGCGTATAGTCGCCATCGCCGATCTGCGGGCTTTTGATCGTCGCCCGCTAAGGACGGTTATGGCCACGAATACGGCGACCCGCGCCTACCGCGAACGCTTCCGGGACGCGTTCGGCCGGGCGTACTTCCGCCGATTCGCCGACAGCGTCGTCTCGAGCATCGGGATCGGGACCTATCTGGGCGATCCGACCGACGCCGTCGACGACCGCTATCAGCGGGCGATCGTTGAGGCGGTCGAAAACGGCATCAACGTCATCGATACGGCGATCAACTACCGCCACCAGCGTAGCGAGCGGGTCGTCGGTGCGGCGGTGTCGGCGGCGGCCATCGAGCGCGAGGAGCTCCTGATCGCAACCAAGGGCGGATTCATCCCCTTCGATGGGTCCCAGCCCGATGATCCGGGCCAGTACATTCGAACGGAGTATCTCGATCCGGGAATCATCGATCGATCGGCGCTCGTTCGGGGAAGTCACTGCCTGGCACCGGCGTTTATTGACGATCAGCTGGACCGGTCACTGAAAAACCTCGGACTCGAAACGGTCGATCTCTACTACGTGCACAACCCCGAAACACAGCTCGAGGTCCATGATCGGACGACGGTCTACGACCGTCTCGAAGCGACCTTCGAACAGCTCGAACGGCGAGCGGCGGCCGGTGACATCCGCAACTACGGCGTGGCGAGCTGGAACGCCTTCCGCGTTCATGAGGAACACCAGCATTACCTCTCGTTGGCCGAAGTGATCGGTCGAGCGCGGTCGGCGGCTCGGACCGTCGGGAACGACGCCTCTCATTTCCGGGCAATCCAACTGCCGTTCAACGTCGAGATGGCCGATGCCTTCACCGTCACCGCCCAGTCGGGACCCGACGGCGAGCAGAGCGCGCTGTGGTTCGCCCAGGAGGCCGATCTCGATGTCTTCACAAGCGCCTCGATCGGACAGGGGGCCCTAGCCGAGGAACTGCCACCATCCGTCGCCGCCGAACTCAACGGCGATTCCACGGTTCAGCGGGCGATCAACTTCGCCCGTAGCGCTCCGGGTGTGACCGCCGCACTAGTCGGGATGAGCCGACCGGCACACGTCACAGAGAACATCGCGGCGGGCACCTTCGCCCCCATGGGCGCCGATGCATTCGACGCCGTCTTCGAGTGACCGAACGACGAATGTGACATCCTCCCCGCGGTAAACGGCGGGGCTTCCCCACACAGAGGGAACCCG
>JBDGPX010000049.1:0-7334 GCA_042219475.1 Halobacteriales archaeon | reverse complement strand
TGCATATTCCTCCCTACATCCTCTACCTTCACAACCTTTCATCCGCTACCGCCCTGAATTCAGCCCCGCAAGATACAAAACACGTATCGGTCAAGAGTTTCTTTCGGACATTGCTAACATTTAACATGGTACACCAACCAGTTAATGATTGGCGTTCATCGAGCAGTGTAGGCGAGAGTGTCGAGGGAGTGTACTGAACGCCACAGGGGGATCACCAATGCCCATCTATGCGAACCTGTTCACACACACGGAGAGAGGAAAGCAAGACATCGATACAATACCAACGGAAGTGTTTCCGTTAGCTAAAGAACTCACCGAAGAGTTGGGTGGTGAAGTGCGGGGTCTCTACTACGGGAGCATGGGAGAGTACGATGGGGTTGCCATCGTTGAATTTCCTGATGGGAAATCGATGGAACAGTGGCGACTCGCCTTCGAACAAGAAGGAACACACCACATAGAACACTACGAAGTCTTCGAAGCCGAGGAATACTTCGAAATGATCGGAGAGGCTACCAGCTGACTCGGACCGCGTCCTACTCTTCTCCCGATTTCTCGGGGCTCGTATCGGCGCATCGGCTGCTGGATAGTAGATCACTCCTGACAAGTTATAGACAGATTTAATCCGTAAGTCCCGCCACCCTCTCCGAGTTGATCCCTTATCAAGTCTATCAGCGATCCCACTTCTGTGCTCAAGTCTCATCCCATCCGATCCAGCGCATCACGTCTGTGGCTTATTGGTTTTTGATCTACTTTTCGTAGTTGTGAAAGCCCTCACTAAATATCCAACACCTTTCGTCGCTGTTTCGTTTTCTCCTGCTGGTCCTTTCGATCATAGTGCTCTTCTAACACTCTTTGAGATACATCACACCGGTCGCCAACTGCCCGAGTCGGACCGCTGGTCAACTGCCAAGTAATCGATCCGCGACGGATTGGATGAGGGCTCAAAGCATACGAGGCCAAATCATTCGTCGCACTCACACAACTGCCCAGCGGCACCGCCCGCGATATCAGCGAACAAGTCGATGTGCCTCGAACCCGCGTCTATGAGGCCATGCGGGCGCTTGAAGAGATGGGGCTCATCCAAATTCAACATTCAACACCACAGGAATTTCAGGCAGCCCCGATCCAGGAGGCGACAACAATTCGCTCGGACCCGCAAGATTCGCGCTCGGTATCTCGTGGGGTATTATTATCAATTATTTATCAATCATCTGAGCGTATGATGGAGATAGAACGCGAGTTTAACCTGACTCGAATAAACCACACCTTTCTTTTTGGATCAAGAACGAACCGCGCATGTCGGAACTGGTCGTCCCTCTGATTCTCGTGGTCGTTGCAACCCTCGTGATCTGGAAGGGTAGTGAGTACTTCGAGCGAGCCGCCGAGCGCCTTAGCAAGCACTACGGCTTGCCAGTCGCTGCCCATGGCGCCGTCGTCGTCGCCATCGGATCGAGTTTCCCCGAAATCAGCTCCATCGTCATCAGTACGGTGTTTCACGGCGATTTCTCTCTTGGAGTGGGTGCTATCGTCGGAAGCGCCATCTTCAATCTGCTCGTCATCCCTGCGCTCTCCACCCTCTCCAGCGAGGAACTGGAAGCGACCCGTAGCCTGGTCCACAAGGACGCCCAGTTCTACGTCATCAGTATTCTGGTGCTGTTTATCGTGTTTGCACTCGGTGCGACCTACGTCCCAGGAGGAACGAACAGGGTCGCGATCCTGACGCCGACATTGGCTCTCCTTCCGCTCGCCACATACGGGGTCTATCTCTTCCTCCACCAGCAGGACGCCAGCGAACACGTAACTGACAATGCGATTGAGATCCGTCCGCTTCGGGAGTGGGGAACGCTCGTTGCGGCGCTACTCGTGATCGCCGTCGGCGTGGAAGGCCTCGTTCGCGCCGCCCTCTCGCTCGGTGTGATCTTCGGAACGCCGAGCTTCCTGTGGGGGCTCACAGTCATCGCGGCTGGGACAAGCCTCCCTGATGCGTTCGTCAGCGTTCGGGCCGCCCAAAACAACGACAGCATCACGAGTCTCACGAACGTCCTCGGGAGCAACACGTTCAATCTCTTAGTCGCTATTCCGCTCGGTGTTCTCCTGGCGGGGTCGGCAACGATCAACTTCCTCGCGGCGATTCCGACGATGGGGTTTCTCGCGTTCGCGACACTCGTGTTCATCGTCTTTACCCGCACTGATCTCGAACTGACCGACCGCGAGGCCTACGGATTCCTCGGTCTGTACGTGGTATTCCTCCTTTGGATGGCATTCGAATCAGTCGGTGTCATAGAAACCGTCCGGGGGATCTAACCGAGCTGCAAAGGACGATCGAATTGATGAATCCGGGCGATATCTCTCCACGTCCTTGCTGCTTCAACCGTAGACGTGTGAGTGCCAACTCCCGGTTTTCGGGTCGCTACTGCGGAAACCGATTCCGAATCGGTATCAGCTCCGGCTAGGGCGGACCTCACCACCGGATCGGACCTTGTCTTCGCAGTTCGGACAGACGCGAGGGCGAGTCTCGCCGTCCGGTGCAAAGACACGGACGTAAGCTTCGGTCACGAAGGAATTGCAGTTGCGACACGTAGGCATGGTTGATCACGTGGAAGCAGACGGTTAACTGTTGGTACTGTCGTCCTCACGGCCCGAGCCGATCGGACGCCCGATGCAGTCGGAACCGAAAACCAGGCTGATGCTACGAAACCCGTCGGCGGGAGAGTGCAATTCGGATCCGCATCCGTCTCAGAGCTTGCCGAAGAGCTCAATGGGCTCGGCATCCGTCCATCGTTCCTGAAAGGCGTCGTGGACATTCGAGGCGAACTCGGGGTCTTTGAGGTCGATCAAGCCAAAGGGCTCACCCGACTCTAGCGGGTTTTGCACCTCGATGCAGACCTCGTGGTGATCGATGAGATGAAACGATCCCGAAAGCCCCGTCGTCGTTCGGACGGTAAAGCGATCGAATTGCGCGAGTGCATCGATGTACCGTTTGAGCGATGGTTGTGGAATGACGTCCATGAGGGCGGGCGTGATGAGCACCGACACCGTAACTCCCCGAGATAGGGCGGCCTCGAGACTGCTGACGATCCGGTCGCCGAGCGCACCGATATCGAACTGCGACGAGGGAGTCGAGGCGACCATGATGACCCGTTCGTTGGCGGCCTGAATCCGTTCGACGAGCAGATCGACCGTATCCTCGGGACCGATCGCCGTCGTCCAGAACTGCTCGTCGGCCGGTTCGGCCGGATCGAGTTCGTCGGTCAACTCCTCGACGATAGTCTCATAGCGTTGGATCTCCGCCTGGAGCTCATCACGTCGCGTTTCGAACAGTCGCTCGAGCGCCGTCTCGGGTTCGACGGCGATGTACTTCTTCGGGCGGCTCGATTCCTGGCTGCGGACCAGCTGATCGGATTCGAGACTGTTGAGGATATCATAGATCCGGCCCATCGGGACATCGCTCGCGCGGGACAGCTCCTTGGCGGTGGCCGGACCGGTCCGCAACAGAGTTCGATAGGTCCGGGCCTCATAGTCCCCGAGCCCGAGATCCCGCAGCGAGGACATGGCAGTATCAAACTCAGAAACCCGACACAATAAACGCAACGTGCGTTGTCGCGAGATCACCGCTCAGATAGTCGTCAGTGGGTCACAACACCGGGGTGATCGATCACGAAGGGCTACAGATGACTGGCGATCGAATCCAAGAGCGCGTCCGGGGAGTCGGCGGGATCGAGTCGATCGCCGTCGATGATCGGCACGGCCGTCCCGTCGGGGATATCGGCAGCCGGGAGGACGACTTTTTCGTGATCGGCAACACGTAGCGCGGCCCGATGGAGATCCGAACCCGGCACTCCACCGACCTCGATTCGGAGCGGCGGCGTGACGAGCCGTGCGGCGGCGGTCCCATAGCCCGCGACCTGAACGCCAAAGCGTTCCTTCGCGCCCGCAAAGGCCGCGATGGCAGACCGGGCCGCCGACAGGAACCGGTCGGTGTCGGTGAGCCAGTAGAGGTCGATCAGGGCGTCGGCCAGCTCGGCGTTCATATCAATAGAGTACAGCGGCCGGTCCAACAGTCCGGGGCCCGCGGCCGGGCCATCGACGAACCCATCGTCGGTCCGGAGCGTATCGATGGTTCGGGTCGCGATGGCGACCGCCGGCTCGGTGTAGGTCCGATCGAGAATCTGAGCGGCCGTCGTGAAGGCAGCCAAGACGCGAGCCTGATCGACGAGCAACCCCGTCTCACCGGTGTCCCCGTCTTCGGGATGGATGAAATGACGAACTGTCCCGTCATCGAGCAACGTCGAGGAGAGATACTCGAGCGTCCGCTCGGCATAGCGGCGGGCGGTGTCGTCGTCAGTGTAGGCGTAGTAGGTCAGCAACGCCTCGGCGGCGAGGGCGTTCCGCTCGGCGAAGACGGTCGTATCGATGGGTGGTTCATCGGCTCGCTCGCGGTCGCTGGGTGATTGGTGGTACAGCCCGGGATCGCCGGGCGCCTGGCTGCCAGCGAACGCCTCGCCGGTCCAGAGCGTCCCGGTGAGATAGCCGATGATATCGGCGGCCGTCTCGCGGTAGGCTTCGTCGCCGGTATAGCAGTAGGCGTGGGCGAACGCCCGGAGTAGTGACGCGTTCTCATCAAGGAGCTTCTCGCGCCGGGGGTCACTCCAGTCCCGCTCGGTCGCATACCGGAAGATGCCCCCTCCGTACGTGTCGGTGAGGTGTTGTCGGATCGCATCGAGCGTCCGCTCGGCAACGGTCCGCTCGCGTTTGAGTGCGAATTCGACGGTCCGGGGCAGAGGGAACTTCGCATCGGTGCCCCAGCCGGCGTAGTCGGCGTCGAACTGTTCGCGGAGTTGGCCGGCGATCAACCGTTCGATCTCGGCGGTGACGTCCCCGTCGGGCGGCGTCGATCGGAGGCTCCGGGGGATACGGCCGGCGTCGTCCTCCCGATCTGCCCAGCGCTCGCGCACCCGCTCGAGGACGCTCCGCAAGGCCTCCGGCGAGAGGTAGGTCGCCCCGGTGAGGAGCTCACCGGCCGGCGTCAGAAACACTGTCGAGGGGAATCCACCCATGTTGTAACGATCACGGACCCGCGGATGGCGGTCGACATCGACCCGGACGGGGACGAAGTCGTCGTTGATGTTCGCGGCCAGGCGTGGATCGGCGTAGGCTTCCCGATCCATCAATCGACACTCGCTACACCACGTCGCCGTGAGCGAGAGCAGGATCGGTCGGTCGGTCGTCGCCGCCGTCTCGAAGGCAGCGGGGCCGAATGGCTGCCATGCAACGTTGGTCGCGTCGGCCGACTCGTCCATACTGGAGCGATGACGAGCAACGTCGAAAGCGCTTCGACTGCCGGCGGCAGGTTGGTCCTAGACGGTGGCCCGCCGGTGGGATGATCGACCGAGGAGCTAATGCGGTGGGCCGTGAGGGCGGGCTATGGAGATCACGGACGTCTCCGTCGTGCAGCTGGAACACGAACTACCGGCGCCACACGGGCTCTCGCGGGATCGGACGATCGGCTCGCGTGGCGTGGCGGCCGTCGTCATCGACACCGACAGCGGACTGCGGGGGATCGGGGAGGCCGTCGGCCCGGACCCGTATATCGCCGAGACGATCGTCGAGAAAAAATACGCCCCACGCCTGCGTGGCGAGGACCCCCTCGAGCGCGAACGACTCTGGCGGTCGATGCTGGTCGAAGACGTCTACTGGGATCAGAAAGGCCAGGGCGTCGCCGCTGGCAGCGGCGTCGACATGGCATTGTGGGATCTGGCCGGCAAACACTACGACGAACCGGTCTCGGCGTTGTTAGGCGGGGCGACGACAGCGGATCGGCGGATCACCGCCTACGCGAGCGATCTGTTCTGGGACGACCCCGAAACGATGGCAAAGACGGCCGCGGAATACGTCGACCGGGGCTTCGAGGCGGTCAAGACCCACCTCGGACGTGGGCTCGAGGCCGATGAACGTCGGGTCGCCGCGATGACCGAAGCGATCGGCGATGCCGACCTGATGGTCGACATGAACTGTGGATACGGCTACGCCGATGCGTTGCGGGTGGGTCGGATGCTCGAGGAATACGACGTCTACTGGTACGAGGAGCCGCTCTCGCCGTACGATATCGACGGACTCGCGGAGCTTCGGGCGGCGCTGTCAGTCCCGATCGCCACCGGCGAAAACGAGTACACCAAGTGGGGGTTCAAGGACCTCTTCCTCGCCGACGCGGTCGATTACGCGATGCCGGACCTCATGCGATGTGGCGGTATCACCGAGGGCGCGAAGATCGCCGGCCTGGCCGAGGCCTTCGACGTGACGGTGACGCCACACTGTTTCGCGTCGGGCATCGGGGTGGCGGCCACGTTGCAGTTCATGCTCGCCACGCCGGCCTGTGCGTGGCTCGAACTCGATGTCACGGACTTCCCGTTGCTCGAGGGACTGCTCAAAGAACCACTAGATATCGAGGCGGGCCGGGTTGCGGTTCCGGAAGGGCCAGGGTTGGGCGTCGAGCTCACCGATGAGATCATTGCAAAGTACGGCGTCGACCCGACGTAGGACAGATAATTATGAGTAGTCATCCGATCGGATCGATCGTCGCTGTCTCGTCGTACCGAACCGGCAGGCGACGGCTGCGGGCGGAAAGGGTTTTGGCCGGCGGGCCAGTAACCGGGATAGAACCATGGTCAAGACCCGGTGGGTGTTGCTTGGTTTGCTCGTGATCCCGCTGGTCGACATCGCGTTGCTGATCTACGTCGCCGGGCTGATCGGGGCCGTTGCGACGGTGCTGTTGGTCGTCCTGACGGGTTTGATCGGCCTGCTGTTGGTGCGTGCGGAGGGCCGACACACGCTCAACAGCATCCAACGGAAGGTCGCTCAGGGCGAGGCGCCAACCGACGAACTACTCGACGGCGGCTTTCTCATCGCAGCCGGAGCCTTCCTGTTGACTCCCGGGCTCGTGACCGACACGATCGGACTATTGCTTGTCTTGCCACCTTCCCGGTATGTGATCAGAAAGGCAGTAAAACGGTGGATCGTCGTGCCGATCCTCGACCGGAAAAGCGGCGGGTTCGTGACCGGGAACGTCTATATCGGTGGCTTTCCGAATATGAACAGCGGAGCGGGCTCGGGATCGCAGGCAGCCGGTCCTAGGAGTCGATCACGACGCGATAAAGACGACCTCTACGATCTCGGCGAGGATGCCTACGACGTCGATATCGATGACGGCGGTGACGACGAGGACGAAAAATCAGGGAAAGGAAACGCTTAAACAGCTTACCGCGCTACCGTCATCTGCTCGTGGGCCAGTAGCTCAATCAGGTAGAGCGCCACTCTGATAAGGTGGAGGCTCGCGG
>JBDGPX010000130.1:0-7466 GCA_042219475.1 Halobacteriales archaeon | reverse complement strand
ATGCAACTGCACAGTAGATCGATACAATTCTTGCTCTTATTTCCCGCAACTGAAAACCGATAGACTGCATCGAGGTAATTTTCTTTTATGGCCGGGCGCTAAACCTGAAATTGTACGCCGGAGCCAGGACTCGAACCTGGGACCACCTCGTCTCTGCGGCAACCAGGCGGATGAACTCCTGTATCACCGTAACAGCGAGGCGCTCTACCAGCTGAGCTACTCCGGCAGCCGGCAATCGTGCGTAATTCAGGTCACTTGAAAGGGTTTTCGTTTCCCAATTCCGGCAAGGCAGCGACAATCGACATCCTTTCACGATCGCTCCGAGAACAATCGGCCGATGACTACGCCGGGGGAGCGTACGGACCTCGAAGCTGTCACGACGACAGTGCAAGAGCGAATCGACCCCACACCCGAGGAACGCGACCGGCTCGCGGCGACGGCCGAACGGCTCATCGAACGGGCCGAGGCGGCGGTTGCCGATCAACCGGTCGATGGGGAAGTCATGCAGGTCGGCTCGACCGCCAGAGGGACCTGGATCAGCGGCGACCGTGATATCGATATCTTCGTCTGTTATCCCCCGTCGATCGATCGAGCGGAGTTAGAGGAGTACGGACTCGAGGTCGGACACGAGATCCTTCCGGACGGCCGAGAGGAATACGCCGAGCATCCCTATGTGACCGGGACGGTCGATGGCTTCGACGTGGATCTCGTGCCGTGTTATGCCGTCGACTCGGCGACCGAGATCCGATCGGCCGTCGATCGGACGCCGTTTCACACTGCCTACATCGAAAGGCGCCTGACCGACGAGCTCGCCGCCGAAATCCGCCTGTTCAAACAGTTCCTCAAGGGGATCGGCGCCTACGGCAGCAACCTGCGGACGCGGGGGTTTTCCGGCTATCTCACCGAACTGCTCGTTCTCGAGTATGGTAGCTTCGAGACGGTCGTTTCCGCAGCCGCCGACTGGCACCCGCCGGTCGAACTCGATCCCGCCGGTCATGCCGCTGAATCGTTCGATGATCCGCTGGTGGTGATCGATCCGACCGATCCCGAACGTAACGTCGCCGCGGTCTGTTCGGCCGAAAACGTCGCGCGGCTCCAACACTACGCCCGCGAGCTGTTGGCGACACCACGCAAGGAGCTGTTCTTTCCCGAGCCGATCGAGCCGATCGACGCCGATGAACTCGCCACCCATATCGACCGTCGGTCGACGACACCGGTGACGATTGTCTTCGAGACACCGGATCTCGTCGACGATCAGCTCTACCCCCAACTCCGGAAGTCACTGGCTGGAATCACCGACGAGCTGGATCGTCGTGGATTCGATGTCGTCCGAAAGACGTGCTTTGCGAACGGCCGATCCGTGTTGTACATCGAGCTCGGGGTCGCCGAACGGCCCGCGGTCGAGCGTCACGCTGGACCGCCCGTTCACGTCGGCGACCATGCCGCCGGCTTCTATGAGAAATACGCCGACACCGACGATCCGATGGTCTATGGCCCGTTTATCGACGGCGATCGATACATCGTCGAGCGCGAGCGATCGTTCACCGATGCGATATCGTTCCTCAACTCCGAGGCCATCCTCGAAACCCGGCTTGGACCCGCAATCGAGAGCGCCATCGAAACCGACTATAGCGTGTTGGTCGGCGAGGAGATCACCGAACTGACCGAGGAGTTCGGCACGGAACTCGCCCGATACTACGAACCGAGGCCGTGAGCCCGGCGAACCGCGTCGATCCGATCGCGCGCGTCGTCGCTGGGTGTTCCATCGACGGGCTCGGGATCGTAGCCATCGAACACCTCGTGGACCATCCCGACGCCATCGGCGAGCATATCCAGGCTGTAGCCGCCCTCAAGGACGAACGCCAACGCGGCGTCCGTCTCCTCGGCGATCGAGCGCACCCGATCGGCCAGATGACCGAACCCCTCCGTCGTGACCCGAATTCGGGAGATCGGATCGTGTTGATGAACGTCGAAGCCCGCCGAGATCAAAAAGGCATCCGGATCAAACCGCGCGATCGCCGGAGCGATCGCCTCGTCGAGGGCCGCCAGATAGGCGGCATCCCCGGCACCGGCACGGAACGGGACGTTAAGCGTCGTTCCCTGGCCATCACCCTCCCCGAGTGCTTGGATGTCCCCGGTCCCTGGATAGAGTCCAGCCTCGTGGATCGAGGCATAGAAGACATCGCCGCGATCGTAGAAGATATCCTGGGTCCCATTGCCGTGATGGACGTCCCAGTCGAAGATCGCGACACGATCGACCACAGCATCGGGGTCAGTAAGCAACGATTCGGCGGCGACGGCGACGTTGTTGATGAAACAAAACCCCATCGCGTCGTCGGCGACGGCGTGATGACCGGGAGGACGCCCGATCGAAAACGGTGTCTGCCGACCCGCGGCACCCGCGACGGCCGCCGTCGCAGCCCACCGGGCGAGCCCGGCGCTGTAGCGGGCGGCCATCCAGGTCGCCTCGACCGCGACGGTATCCGGATCCCAGCTGCCGCCGCCATCGTCACAGAAGTCCTCAAGCGCATCGATGTACGCCGGATCATGCACTGCCGTGATGGCATCGATCGAGGCCGGATCGGCGCTGACGTACTCGACACCGTGTTTGCGCTGTAGCCCCCGCCGGATCGCCCGGAGCCGGTCCGGCGACTCCGGGTGGCGGTCGCCGGGATCGTGATCGAGACAGACCTCGTCGTAGCCGAATTTCATGGGGCAGATTCAATCAACGAGTTCGAAGTAGGTCTCAATATCCTCGGCCTGAATCGTACGGCGGCCGGCGTGACGGGCGAGGAGTGCCGCCGATTCGGCGATGTTGGTCGCGTAATCCTCAAGGATATCTGCAAGCGCGATGCGAGCGTCCATGCCGACACGGTAGCTGTCGTCGATCCGCAGCCGGGCGATCCGATCAACCGGCGCGATCGGTAACGTTAGCTCCGAGTCGTCGACCGTCGTCTCGACACCGAAGTCCTCGGCCATGATAGTCTTGCGGCCATCCTCGGTAGCGCGTTCGGCCGCGTCGACGGCCAACTCGGCGCCGTAGGACTGGATGCGCCGTGCGAGCTCCTCGGCGGCGTCCGCGCTCACTCGTAGCGAACCGGCCTGTCGTCGAATGATAGTATCCACCGGCGCGAACGGCAGCTCGACACTCATACACACAATCGGGGGAGGTCACGGTCTTAATTTTTCGGTCAGCTCGTGCCAGAAAGGCCGCGATCAGGACAACAGCGCCGGCCCACCGTCGGCGATTGCGTATCAGTGGACCTCGGCGGCGTCGATACGACCATCGCGCACCGGGCCGCGGACGGTGATCTCCTCGCCGAGCTGGACGCGGGCGTCGGTCTCGACGCTGACGGTCTTTTCGCCGTCATCAAGCACAACCGGATCGCTCGCCTGGACGACAACGCCAGTGAACTCGATCGGGCCCTCGTCCTCGCGGTCGAGCGGATCCTCGGCGGTCGTTTCAGTTGTCGTGTCGCCGTCGTCGGCACCGACGGTTTCCTTGGCGACGATCTCCTCGAGGTTCGGCTGCTCGTCCGTCGAATCCGCCGACGTATCATCCCCGGGATCGGAGTCGGCAGTCATCGCGCTTCCGTCGTCGTCGCTGAACGACGAGAGGTTCGAGTCGGTCTCGCCGGTGGCCGCCGACTCTACCTCCGTGTCGTCGGTCGTAGAATCGAGGATCGTCAGCGTCGACTGCCAACCCGCCGAGGCTTCGAGGTCGTCCTGCCAGCCGTCCTGGATCTCGACATCGGTGAGTTGGACGCGATCCCCGGGCGCAACTTCCTGGTCGGCCTTCTCTCCCCAGAGCGCGACCCGGATATCGCCGGTATCGTCCTGGAGCCGGATGTTACGGACTTGCCCCTCCGAACCGTCGTCTCGGTCGAAGGTCCGTTTCGGATCGACCGACCGGACCACACCCACGAGATCGACCGTTTCATCCATTTCGACGGCCTCGATCGACGTCGAGTCGGGGACGTAGGCCACATCCTCCTCGAGCTCTTCGATCGTCCCACGGTCGCCGACGTGGAGTTCGAGATCGCCGTCGCGCTCCCGGACATACCCATCGACAACTTCGATCGACTGGCCGTCCGTAATCGTCTCGACCCGGTCGGCCATCTCGTCCCAGAGAGTCACCCGGATCCGACCGGTCTCGTCACCGAGGACGAGATTCGATACCCGGCCCTCCGAACCGTCATCGCGATCGAAGGTCCGGACGCTTTCGGTGGCGAGGACCTTGCCCCGGAGGTTGACGTTCGATCGTCCGAGGGCGAGTTCCTCGATAGTGTACTCGTCAGTGAGATCGACATCGATGTCGGCATCAGGTTCGGGATCGGCGCGGTTGACGCTGACCTCCAAGCCGTTGTATCCCTCGCGGGGACGTCCCTCGATCCGGAGGACGGTTCCGGTCTCGAGCTCGTCAACCGCGGCCTCGGCCCGTTCGTCCCAGAACGTGATCGGGACCGAGCCGGTCTCGTCGGCGACCTCGATGTTGACGACGCGGCCAGGGTCGTCGGCTTCGGCGTCGTCGCGTTCGAATTCCCGGAGCTCACCGACCGAGACGACCTTCCCGAGGAACTGCACCTCCTCCATACCGGGTTCGATGTCGGTAATACCGTTGATCTCCTCGTCGGTCAGTTCGTGCGCGATCAACATCGCGGCGGTCTCCTCATCGGCGAGTCCCCCCAGCTGTTCGACCTTCTCCTCGACGGCCTCCCGGAACTCCTCCTCGGAGATGTCGGCGTCGAGATCGTCGTAGATATCCTCGATCGCGCCCATAGTCGCTGGGTAGAGTGACTAGCGGCGTCGAGGATAAGGGTTAGCATTACCGCCGGCTGCGTCGTCTGCCGGCGGTTTGACGAGAATCAAGTGTGACGGTCAGCGGGATTCTTCAGCGACGGTAACGGTACCGTTGGTTCCGGTATGAACCACCGTCACGGACTGGGGGAGACCATTATCCGGGACGAAATGGGTCCGGTAGTCGATATCGACGATACACTGGCCACAAGCGGGTGTACCGGTCGTGTCCACCCGAGTGGATTCGATCGTCAGCGTGAGGGCTCCGTCGGCGAGTTCGACGTCGGCGAGCGTGGCCGTCGCACAGGTGTCGGAACCACTAAGCGTGCCGTCGATTCGGACGCGATCGTCCTCGAAGATGACCGTCGCCGCGTCGGTACCCTGGCCGCATTCGCGGTTGGCGACCCGGTGGCGAACCGTGCCGCCATCGATCTCGGTCGTCTGCCAATCGCCGGACGGCGGCGCCGGTTCGGTCGCCGTCGGCGTTGGGGTCTGTGTCGGTGTCCCGGACGGCTCGGGCGACGGTGATGGCGATGCCGTCTCGGTCGCCGTCCCATCCCCTCCACCGCCGGCCCCGGTACAGCCGGCAAGTCCGGCCGTTGTGAGGATCAATCCGGTCCCCCGAAGGAGTTCACGCCGTTTCATACCCTACCAAAGGGGCCCCACAGACAAAACCCTCTGGAAGACACAAAGACCCCTTTCACCGTGGCCGCTTCACCCGTCGTCCGCGTCGGTTTTATCGATCGTCAGAGCCTGGATCCGGGCGCTGGTCCGGGTGGCGAACAACTCCAGCGCCCGCCGTGTCTCACCGCCGTCCTCGCGGAGCACCATCGGTGGGCGGCTGCCGGACTGTTCGCGCTCGGCCCGGGTCCGTGGCAGTTGGAGTCGACCGAGTCCGGGGATCGAGACACCCGGTGGATCGGTGGAGTCATCGTCGGCCATCTCGAGATCACCGACGCGAGGGTCAAGCGGAATTTGTCCGAGGACGGGGACGGTGAACTCCTCGCTCAGGATATCACCACCGCCGGTCCCAAAGAGGTCGTGCTGGGAGCCACAGTCGGGACAGCTGAACCCGGCCATGTTCTCAACGATCCCCAAGATCGGACTCTCGTAGCGGGCAAACCCCTTGAGCCCCCGACGTGCGTCATCGACGGCGACCGGCTCGGGGGTCGTCACGATGACGGCCCCGGTTACCGGCAGATGCTGGACGAGCGAGAGTTGGGCGTCACCGGTGCCGGGCGGGAGATCGACGATGAGGTAATCCAGCGCCCCCCACTCGACGTCGTCGAAGAGCTGTTGGAGGAAATCATCGACCAGCGGCCCCCGCCAGATCACCGGGTCATCCTCCTCGGCGATGAACCCCATGCTCATGACCGAAACGCCGTGGGCCTCACGGGGGATCATCCGGTCGTCCTGAGTCGCCGACGGTTTGCGCTCGCCGAGTCCGAGCATCTGAGGGGCGTTCGGGCCATAGACATCGGCATCGAGTATCCCTACCCCAGCGCCCGTCGCCGCGAGCGCGGCCGCGAGGTTGACCGCGACCGTACTTTTGCCGACCCCGCCCTTCCCGGAGGCGACGGCGATGACGTGTTTGACGTCCGGGATCAGATCGACGTGCGTGCCCGGATCAGGCACCCGTGGTTCGAACGCACAAGTGACCGCATCGATCGCATCGAGGGCCATCACCGCAGCCGTGATCTCACGATCGATGTGTGTCCGGGCCGCTTCCGAGGGGATCGGGAGGGTCACGGGTACGGTCACCGTCCGTCCCTCCAGGCGGATCCGACCGAACCCATCAAGTGCCGTGAGCGACCGTGGAAGGAGTTTCGTCCCGATCGCCGCGTCGCTCAACGCCTGCAGGATGGCACGGCGGTCCTCGGGGGTATTGGCGGTCATTGAAACGCAGTCCAAAGAGCGTACGCGACGGGTGGATTAATCGTCGTCGGCTGAAGCGGTATCGTTGTCGGTGGGCGTCCGTGACGCCGGATCCCAGCGTTCGGGCCGCCCGACGGGGCCATCGACGTACCACGCCTCCGAATCGTCCGGTGGCGCGATGGGGCGTTTGAGCCATTTCGGCCGGCGGAGACCGTTCGGGCCGGGAGCGGCCTTCGTCCGGTCGAGCCACTCCCGGTAGATCTCGAAGGACCGTTCGGTGTCGACGTAGATGTCGCCGTAGTAGTCGTCGTCCTCGGCGGGACGTACGATGACCGTCTGGTGCCAGCAGTGCATTCCCGAGATCGGATCGGGATGGGGCGCGTGGGTGAGGTTCTGGGCGACGCCGCCGTCGGTCCACCAGACCCGCTCGGAGTCGGGGTCATCGCTCTCGAATGGACCGATCCCCTCGACCTGGCGCATCCCCCACTGGCTGGCCTCGTTGTCGAGATCGACGGTGACCTTCCCGTATGGGTCGCCTCCCTCCTGGATATCGTCCTCGTCACCGGCCTCGCGGTTGATCTTCCACTGGCCCATGTGGTGGCTCATCGCGACGATGCCCGGCTTGATACTCTCGGTGACCCACACCTCGTTGACGTAGTAGCCGATCTCGGTTTCGACGCGGATCAGATCGCCGGTCTCGACGCCGAGGCGGGCGGCGTCTTTGGTGTGAATCCACACCGGGTTGTTGTGCGAGATCTCCTCGAGCCACTTTGAGTTCGACGAACGGGAGTGGA
>JBDGPX010000067.1:0-7574 GCA_042219475.1 Halobacteriales archaeon | reverse complement strand
CAAGAAGGTGGGCGACGGTCACATCCTCCATCACCACCGAGTAGGAGTGGGACACTCCGAATCGACGCCTCCGGAGACTGCGCTCCCTGTGGGTCTTTCCGACGTAACAAAGCGCGTCGTGGAACGAGGAAACCCCGCCCTCAGCCAGCGCGTCAGCGCGAGCAGGGCGGGGTAGTTCACATTATCGAGTCGGATTCAGAAGCCCCACGGATTCTCATCCGGGACGATGATCCGCTCGCGATCATCGATCGCATCGATCCGCTTGATCGCTGAATCATCGAGATCCAGCTCCTGGGCCGCATAATTCTCCTGAAGATGCTCCCGACCGGTCGCCTTGGGGATCGGAACGACACGATCGTGATCGAGCAACCACGCCAGGCTCACCTGAGCCGGCGTCGTGTCGTAGTCATCCGCGATGTCGTTCAACACCGGGTGATCGAGGATGTCACCCCGTCCCAGCGGCGAGTACGCGACGAGGTAGATGTCGTGACAGGTGGTGTAGTCGACCAACTCGGTTTGGGGGAGCAACGGGTGCATCTCGACCTGATTAGCAAAGATCGACGCATCGAGGATGTCCCGGGCCTCGTCAAGGAGCTCCGGCGTGAAGTTACTCACACAGACGTGATCGACATCGCCAGCAGCGTGCAACTCATCGAAGACGGGCAATGAGGTCTCGGGATCGTAGGCCTTGGTCGGCCAGTGGACATAGAGCATGTCCACGGCCTCGACATCGAGCCGTTCGAGGCTCTCCCGGAAGGTCCGACGGATCGTCGTCGGAGCGAGATTGGTCGGATGGATCTTCGTCGCCAGCCAGACGTCATCCCGATCGACCGATGCGTTGGCGATCCCGTGGCCGACGGCAACCTCGTTGTCGTACATCTGGGCAGTATCGATGTGACGATACCCGATCTCAAGTGCCATCTCGACGGAGGCGGCACACTGCTCGGGATCCGTATTCCCGGAGGTTCCGAGTCCGATCGATGGAAAATTGCCAGACATACCTGTGAGCCCGATGCCGGGGCATAAAATCCTCGGGATGACGGTAGGGCCTGTTGAGGGTCAGAGGCAGAGGCCAAACGACTTTGCGCGTCGGGAGCGTATGATCGATCGTTATGGTTGAAATGGAATCAACCGTCGCGCTCACCCGCGGCGACGCGGCACCTGATTTCGAACTCAAGGACGTCAACGGCGAGACGAATACGCTGGCTGACTTCGAGGACTACGATGCGTTGTTGCTTGTCTTTACTTGCAATCACTGTCCGTATGCGGTCGCCAAATTCGACACCCTCAACGATATCGCTGCCGAGTACGATGATGTCGCGGTTGTAGGGATCAATCCAAACGACGAAGAGGAGTACCCCGAGGATTCCTACGCGAAGATGCAGGAGTACGTCGAGGATGGAATGATCCAGTACGACGCCTATCTGCGGGATGACGCCCAAACCGTCGCCGCCGCCTACGGCGCGGTCTGTACGCCCGATCCGTTCCTGTTCGCAAACGAGAACGGATCGTTCACGCTCGCCTATCACGGTCGACTCGACGATGCGCTCAATCCGGATGATGAGCCGAGCGGCGAGCCCGGATTCGAGATCCGACAAGCTATCGACTCAGTTCTCGCCGGCGATTCGGTCAGTCTCGACGATAATCCCTCACGGGGTTGTTCGATCAAGTGGCGAGACGGGAACGAGCCCGACTATTGGGACCAAGTTTGAGCTATCCACGGCTCCTGTGGGGTTTCTCCTGCACTTTCTCTAACGGATTCGTCTCAGGACTCCAGTGGAAGTGCGGACGCGGCCGTGCCGGATGCCTTCGGCCAATAAACCATCTCCATTGGGTGCCCGAAGGGATCAGTCGGTGGATCAGCAGGTAGTGTCGCCAACGTCCCGCGTTCCATTCTGCGAGCGGCGATAACTGCCAGACAGAGCGCGTCGATGATGTCATCGCGACCGACAGTACTGCGTTGGTAGCGATCGACAGCATCGGCATACACCGACTCGATAGTGGGATCGACCGATCGAAGTACCGCCAGCCGGGACTGACGGCCGTCCTGCGTCCGTTTGTTCGCGGCCATCGGCTCGCTAGTCAATCCCCAGAATCCGACCTCGGGATGAGCCTCCCGGATAATCCCCTGAAGTGTTGGCGTATCGCGTAGCAGCCGATCGAGCTCTCGGATCTTATCAGCGATATGCCACGCCTGGCGCTGGAGGCCCTTCCCGACGGCCGCCTGATTGCGTTCGTTGGCCGCCTCGTAGCTGTCGGCTTCAAGCGCTTGCCGGCACGGCGGGGTGAAGACACTCGCATGTCGAGTCGGACTCAGCGCCCGTCTGGCCAGCCGATCACACGGCCGCTGCCCGGGCGTTTCGAGCAACCCGATCGGAGTGTCAACCAATGCCAGCGCCGGGGGATCGGTCGCATGGACAGCTGTTTCGATCGACTCGACGACCCGATGATCATAATCCCTTTTTCCGTCGGCTTCGATGACGAACCACCCGCTCGGACAGCCATCGATGCCGGCGACCCACATGTCGGGTGATTCGGCCGGAGTCCCCATCATCGTGGCGATACTGATCCCGTGAGTCCGAAACGCTCCTATAACGGGCGGGCACGTAAGTGAGTATGAATTACGTCCTGTGGGCCCTTCTCGCGCTGGCGTGCTATTCATTCGTTGCACCGTTGGTCAGTATCAGCACCCAGAGCGGAATACCCAGCGACGTCGCGGTGCTGGTCGTCAACGGAATCTTAGTCGTGATCGCGGCCGGACTGGTCGTCCTTCGCGGCGATGAAGCCATCACGTACCTGACCCATCCGAAGGCACCGTATCTCTTCGCCGCGGGACTGTTTCTGACTGGCGGGATCCTTTCGTACTATCGGGCCCTCTCACTCGGACCAGTAAGCATCGTGGTCCCGATCTTCGGGCTCTTTATTGTGGCCAGTTCGGTCATCGGAATCGTCCTACTGGACGAATCGGTGACGCTCCGGAAGACAGCTGGCATCGGGTTTGCCCTGATCGCGGTTTATCTGACGACGATCGAGTAGCAACCGCAACGATTAGGCGACCGTCAGTCGGCGGATACCAAGCCGGACCACCAGATAGCCGGCCACGGCGGTGATTACGACCGCAGCCACCATACCGAAGGTGAGCCGACCGGGACTGCCGATCGCCAGCTTCGCGACCGTGTTCGCCGGTGATTCGGGCAGGAGATACGATCCACCGAAAAGCACCAGTACGCCGATCGAATAGAGGAACTGCACCTGGCGACGGGAGCGGAACGCAAGGGCCAGTCCCGAGCCCAGAATGACCACAATAGCACCCGCCGCCGTCGTGAGGGTCAACAGAGCGAGGCCGTTGTTGACTGGGATGTTGTTCATCCCAAGGAGGAGAATCCAAGCGCCGGTCTGAAGCGGGACCAACAGCGTCATCGCAAGCATCTTTCCGTCGACGATCTGGGTGAGCGAGAGCGGCGTTACCCGAAGGAGGTCAAGGGTACCCTGATCGTATTCCTCGGTGATCGCATCGGCCGCGACGCTGCCGCTGATAAAGGCCGGGAGGAACATCAACAGCGGCAACAACACCGTGTAGACGAACTCGAAGGTCGGGGACACGTCCGGAGCCGAAGGAACCGATAGCGGCGGGTTTTGCAGCCGATTGGTGAATTCCGTTCGTTTGGTCCGTTCGTACACCGTGAGGATCTCCCGGATCTGAACGACGAGCACCGTCGATCGCAGGGTTTCATCGGGGATCGTCGCGTCGACGGTCACGTTGCCCGCCGGCTGGGCACGCGTATGAAGCACACTATCGACATTCCCCTGCTCGAAGGCAGTCATCGCGGCCTCTCGGTCCTCGAATTCAATGAGCCGCCATTCGCCTTCATCCCCAGCGGCCGCGATGAGATCGGCGCTCGCATTTCCGGAGACACCGACGGTAATTCCATCATTTGACACCGACCCCGGGTCGTACATCGAGACCAATCCTACCACCAGAAATGAGGAGAAGGCAGCGATAAACAACTGGATCAGAATCGCAAGGACGATCGTCTTCTCCCGACCGAGCGTCCCCAACTCCCGCCGAGCGATACGGAGTCTACCCAAGGATACTCACCGCCATTAGATTGTATCCCGTGTGCAGCAGGATGGCCACACCCAAGGCGACGCCGTACCACCGGAGGTTCCGGTTGGCCCCGAGAGCGGTGATCGCGGCCGTCACCATATGCAGTGCCAGCGGGGCGACCAACAGCCCGAGCAACACGAGCGGTGAGCCACCGGCGACGATCCCGGCACTGGTCTCGAAGGCGGCTCGCCCGAGCTCCAGTTCGGGCAGACCGACCAACTGGGCGATGACCGCCAGTTTCTCCCCGAAGAAAAATCCGGCACCGCTCAGCGTCCCGATAAAGATCGCCGATCGGAGGCCACGATCATATTTGTCCCGCTGAAATCCCGCATAGACGTGAACACTCTTTGCGATCTCCTCGACGAGAGCGAGTGAGACGAGCAACAGCGGCAATGAAACCGCGATCGGAATGATGAAAAGTACCGCCACAGCAAGGAGTTCGCCGATCAACACGAACGGAATCAGCAACACGGACATCATCGCCGCGCTCCGGGGTCGGGAAATCGGCGTCACCAGCGCATCGATGAATTTCTGCGGAAGTGGGACCTGCGCGAAGAGGTCCTCCTCGCGATACAGTCCCGACCCGAGCAAGAACAACACGCCGGCAGTTAGATAGAACGGCAGCGTCGAGAAGACGTAATCGCTTGGCACGACCGGCATACCCTGGAGGTCAAAGACGACAAGCGAAAGCGGAGAGATGATCGCGATCGGGTGGACGTCCGTGAAGATCGCCGGGACGAAGACATACGCCGTCAGAAAGACGCTGACGGCGACGATGACGAAGGTCAATTCCTTGTGTGACCGGGCCAGCATCGCGCCGATGAATGCGGATGCGAGAAACAGCAACGCGACCGGAGCGACCGCAAGCACCGAGACGATACCACCACCGATCAGTACGGCGGTGGCGGCCGCGATCGCGAGCATTCCGAGGAAATACGGCAGCGTTTTGCCGGCGATGATGTCATACCGCGAGACCGGTGATACCAACAACGGTTCCCCCCGGCGATTGGTCCGCTCTTGGAGCATGCTTGTCGCGTACGTCTGAATGACGAAGTTCATCGGCAACACGAACGCGAACGCCAACACCAGCGAACCAAACGGGAATGGTGGTGCGATACTCGACGGCGAACCGGTGGTACTGCCGACGAAGATCTGTGAACCCCGCATCGACGGGAACGCGCCGCCGAAGCCCCCGCCACCACTCCGGGCCGATCCGTCGTCGGAGGCTGAGCCGTCACCGTCGTCCGATCTATCACCGCCGTCACCGTCAGTACCGTCGGCCGAAGAGTCACCACTGTCGTCCGTCCGTGCGCCGGGCGGGGCAAGAGCGGCTAACTCACGATCGCGATACTGGACGTTCACGATCACCGGAAACGCCGCTGCCCGGTCGGGTTCGGATCGCATCAGCCGGTCGTTGTACCGCTCGACGGATTCCTGGAGTGCCGCGGCGGCCGCCCGACCCTTCTGGCTGCTCTGGGCGAAGATCTGTCGGTCGGTGATCAGCACCGTCAGTCGGCCGTCATCGAAGGCGGCCTGATCGGGCGCCCGGATCGCGAACCGTGGATCGGCGGCGATCGCCTCGTAATACGGGTTCGATTCGTCGACTCCGGCTCGGTAGATCCCGTTGTCGATCGTCAGCCCGCGATCGGCAACCATCGGGACGAGTGCGGCCGTGATCGCCAGGGCGACGATCAATAACACGATCGTCCGACGATCGAGACTCCCGACGCCGGAGTTGACCTCCCACCGGGCGATCCGAAGTGTTTTCCGCCAGTTCACATCCGGGCCTCCGGTTCGAACCTACGCGTCGCAGCCTCTTCGATCGGCGAATCCTCAGCATCGGTGCCGTCGGTCGCGACCGCGAGGAAGATGTCTTCCAAACTGGCTTCGCGCGTGCGGACATCTAGGAGTTCGCCGTCCCGCTCTGCGAGTGTCGCTCGGATCGACTCGACATCGTCCATGCTCTCGGCGATGACCCGGTGGCGATCACCATCCGGTTCGCTCCCGTCGACGGGAACGCTGGTATAGACGTGATACTCGACCCCGCCGTGCTTGGCCTGGATCTCCTCGAGTGTCCCGCGAGCAACGATCCGGCCGTCGTTCATGATCGCGATCCGGTCACAGAGCGATTCGACGTGATAGAGATTATGTGCGCTGAAGACGATAGTTTTGTCCTCGGCGGCCAGCTCGCGGACGAATTCGATGATCGCGTTCGTAGTGAGTGGATCGAGGCCGCTGGCGGGCTCATCGTAGATCAGGACATCGGGATCGTTCACCAGCGAGCGGGCGATGGCGACCTTGCGTTTCATCCCCTTCGAGACGTTGCCGAGCGGCCGGTCGCGGTACTCCAACTCCAGCCGATCCAACATCGACTCGATTCGGTCCTCGGCCACCGTCGCCTCGACGTCATAGAGATCGGCGAAAAACCGCAGATATGACCGCGGCGTCATCTCCTCGTAGACCGGTGACTCCTCGGGGAGAAAACCCAGATGGCGTCGCATTTCCTGAGTGGCGACATCGTAACCGGCGACGGTCGCATGGCCGTCGGTCGGCTCAATCAGTCCGGCCAACATCTTCAACGTCGTCGTCTTGCCGGCGCCGTTCGGACCGATAAGACCGAAGATCTCGCCATCGGCAACATCGAAGGAACTGCCCTCCACGGCGACGAACGACCCGTATTCCTTTCGCAACTCGACGGCCTCGATCATTACCGGTACCTGGGATCGTTCGCCGATGTGTTTTGCGGTGGTTCTCAACGCTGAAAAACGAGGGACAAGACTCTTGTGACGGCACCGTTATGCCGCCGCGCTCCCATGGACAACCGTGCCTGCTGATCGACCTGATGCTAGTTCGAGATCCGGCGATCAGCCGACGGGGGAATCGATCGACGGACAGTCCCGAGTGCGACTAAGCCGAACTGGATCAGGACGGCCCCACCTGGATGTGATTCGACGGATCGAAGCGTCCCGTGAAGCCGTCTGGCAAATCCTCACCGATACCCGCCGGTGGCCGGATTGGGGGCCGTCAGTTCGCGCAGTTGAATCGAGTGATACCAGGATCGAGACCGGGACCACGGGACGCCTTCGAACGATCGGTGGACTCAGGGTTCGCTTTCACATTACGACTTGTGCGGACTACCGATGGACCTGGCGAGTCGCCCGGATCCCGGCGACGGGCCATCGCGTCGAACGACTCGATCCGGATACCTGTCGGGGCGTGTTCGAAGTATCGCTCCTCGCGGCTGGCTACGTCCCAGTATGTAAACGGGCGTTATCGTCGATCGAATCACTAGCCACGGCGGGGTCATCGACTCATGGCTGATCCGCAATTCGACCGGCGAACCAGCGAACACACGATCGGGTAGCGCCAGGGATTTTGTCGCCGCCGGACGAGATATGCTATGATGACGATGCATCCGTATTCGGTTAAGGGCTGAAATCGAGTGACAGCACTCTGATTATGTTAT
>JBDGPX010000151.1:0-7688 GCA_042219475.1 Halobacteriales archaeon | reverse complement strand
GGATCTGGGTCGGCAGCCGGAAGGTCGGCACCAGCACCATCTCGCCGTCCTCGTAATCGATGGTCTCGGGGTGGACGTGGGACTTGAGATAATGCGGGATCGTGTACTCGGGATCGTCCCAGCCCCACTCGGCCATCGTCTTCGAGTAAAACTGCTGTTTGCCGGTCGGCGTCGGGAAGCCGCGTTTGGGCTCGCCGTCGACCATCACGCCCAGCACCTCTGAACCGTCGGATTCCGAGAAGACGTCGGGCGGGTCCCCACGGCGGATCGTGCCGTACTCGTCGACGGTGACGTCCGGCTCCTCGAGGATGTCGGGATCGAGTGGCTCCTCGTGGAGTTCGTAGTCGTTCGTCGAGGCCTCGAAGGCACCGTGGTGTTTCATATACTCCAGTGGCGTCATGTCCTTGGCCTCGGCCTGCTCGACGAGTGTGTCTTCCTGCTCGAAGACGTACCGGTAGTACTCGTCGATGGTCATCTTCGCCGGATCCGTACCGTCACCATCCCGGTAAGGTGACTCGAAGTGCTCGCGGATGCCGAGCTCCCCGTCCTCGTCGATGCGCCAGGAGAGCTCGATCCAGAACTCGTCCTCCTCCCAGACCTCGCCGGGGTTGGCTTCGTAGGTGAAGTCGATGTCCTCGCCCTCCCGTTCGGCGTACTCCCGGAGCACCGGTTGGCGGTAGGTGACCCAGGTCCCGGCATGGGTCTCCTGGCTCTGGATGTCGTGTCGTTCGGGGGAATGGCCCATCGGCAGGACGTAATCCGCGAAGTAGGCCGTCTCGTTCCACGTTGGCGTCATCGCGACGTGAAGGCCGACCTTCTCCTCGTCGGTCAGCGCCTCGATCCAGGAGAACCCGTCGGGGTAGGTGTAGACGGGATTGAACACCCGGGTGAAATAGACGGCGATACTTCCGCGATCCTCCTTGAGGAAGTACGGGAGCAATTGGCTCATCTCGTAGTGGGCGAAGGGATATTCGGCGGGGAGTTGGATCTCGTCCCAGAGCTTCTGGCGTGGCGGCTCGTTGGGGAGGTGTGGCTCGAACTTGTGCCAGCCGTTCGGCGACGTTCCGCCTTTCGTCCCGACGCTACCGGTGAGCACCGAGAGGAAATGTAGCGTCCGGGAAACCTGCCAGCCGCCCTCGTTGCCGGCGGCGGCCGATCGCCAGATGTGACTGGCGTACCGATCGCCGGCGGTCCCGATCTTCCGGGCGACCTTCTCGATCTTCGCGGCGTCGACGCCGCTTTCGTTTGCGGCGAATGCGGGCGTGAAGTCGGCGTAGATGTCCTTGATCGTCGCGAGATATCCCTCGAAGCTCCCGTCGCGATCGGGGTGTTCCGCCTCGAGGAACTGCTGCCAGTTGACCCAGTTGCGCATGAACTCGGCGTCGTAGAGTCCTTCCTCGAGGATGACGTTCGCCATCGCGAGCAACACCGCCGCCTCGCTGCCGGGCTGGGTCGGCATCCAGATATCCGACATCGCGGCCGTATTCGAGAGGCGGGGGTCCATGACGGCCAGCTGGCCGCCCTCCTGCATGCCCTCCATGATGCGCTGGGCGTGGGGGTTGAAGTAGTGGCCCGATTCGAGATGGGCCGACAGCAACAGGATGAACTCCGCGTTCGCGAAGTCGGCACTCGGCCGGTCGTACTTGTGCCAGAGCCCATAGCCCGCCCGGGCGCCGGCGCTACAGATGTTGGTGTGTGAGTTATGCCCGTCGACGCCCCACGCGTCGATCACCCGGTCCATGTAGTCCTCGTGGCCCGGTCGGCCGACGTGATAGGTGATCTCGTTGCCCCGATCGTCCTGGATGGCCTCGCGCATCTCGCCGGCGATATCGGAGAGGGCCTCCTCCCAGGAGACGCGGGTCCACTCCCCGCTGCCGCGGGGTCCATCCCGCCTGAGCGGGTATTCGATGCGCTGTGGATCGGTCAGCTGGTTGATCGTCGCCGGTCCCTTCGCGCAGTTACGTCCCCGCGAGCCGGGGTGCTCGGGGTTGCCCTCGATCTTGGTGATCTCACCGGAGTCCTTATCGATGTACGTGAGCAGGCCACAACCGGCCTCACAGTTGAAACAAGCCGTCGGGACGACCGAATAGTCGGTCGGTTCACCCGAGGCATCGTACTCCGTCCAGTCGTCCCAATCGGCCGGATCGGGATAGTCCTCGAGCCGACCGAGGTCGGTGAGTCGGTCGACCGCCGAACTCGATCCCTGGCGTTGCTTTACCGTCTCCGTCGACCGGTTCGAGAGGAGCCCGAGCTGTTCGGCGAGTTTCTCGATCCGGCTGAGGTCATATCCATGTCCCATGGTTAGGCGAGTGAGATCGTCTGTGGGGCGGTGATCCAGCAATACTCGAAGGCGAACAGTCCGGCGAGCGCCAACACGCCGGCGGTGGCGACGACCGGCGGCGCGCCACTGACCGCAAGAGCTGCGAGCGGGAAAGCGATCCCGATCAGAACGCCGCCGATCCAGAACGACCGCCTGAACCGGCCACGGGTGATGCGCGCAGCGGCCTCCTCGGCGTCCTCCGTCTGGTGCGGAGTGAAGATCTCTGAGGCGACGATGAGCAGATGGGTGACGAGCCCCCCACCGAGCGCGACGCCCGAGAGGCCAAGCATCGCGTCGAAGCCAGCGATCCCGAGCAGGCCCAACATGGCCGTCGTCGCGCTGCCGGCGACGACCGCCTGAGCGAGCATGTGGATCGGCATCGCGGGGCTCTGCCAGAGGTCCCGGCCCTTCGACTGGCTGAACAGGAAGGCCGTGTAAACCGCCGTCGCGGCACCCAGTACAGCGCTCACTCCAAGGGTGACCGGATGAGTCACGAGCGAGCCGAACCCGAGCAACCACCCCGCCACCAGCGCCGTCAGAACGCCGCCGGTGACGGTCAGGATGTAGCCGCCTTTCACGAGCCAGGAGTTCCAGTTCGGCCGCAACAGGACCCAGTGAAAGCGGGATGGTTTCTCGAGATCGAGGATCAGGAGAATAGTCGTGATCCCGAGGAAGCCGAGACTCACCGCCGCGGCGACGCCGATAGTCGTCGCGTTCGGCGCGAGCAGGCCGGCGAGCATGAACAGCGCCGGGAGCATGAGCACGCCCGCGGCGATCGATTTCGTCCAGGTGTAGGAGTACACCTCCCATCCCCAGGAGAGGTAGTGGTTCTCGCCGACATCGTAGACCCGTTTTGCCTCCTGGTTGAGCAGTTCGTAGGCGCGTTCGGTCCGGCTCGAGCCGGTCGTGTCGGTTCCGCCGTCGGTCCGGTCGGCGGTGACGCTCGGCTGGCTGTCCGTCCCGCCGTCGGAGGCCATCCGATCCCCACTCCCACACCCACAGTCGTTACAGCCACACGCCTCGCGGTTCCCGCCGTCGGCGCGGGGTCGCTCGTCGGTCTCGGTCCCGAGGTCGACATCGGACTTCGCCAGCGATTCGGCGGCCCGCTGGAGGTCGAAGTCCTCGCGGGCGGCACCATGGGTTTCGACCTGATTGGGGGCATCCGACCACATGTAGTGTTCCTCGCGGGCGGTCGAACCGGCGGTCACGCTCGCCTCGTCGCCGTCGATGTAGAACAGCGAGGGCTCGGTCCCCTTCTCGGGCTTGCGGGCCTGGACCTCCTGACGGCCGACCGTCTGGGCGATCTCAGTCTCGGGGTTTTCGAGATCCCCGGCGATGATCGCGTCCTCCGGACAGACGGTGACACAGGCCGGTTCCCGACCGGAATCCACCCGGTGGGAACAGTAATTGCATTTCGCGGCCGTCGAGGTCTCGGGATCGATGTAGAGGGCGTCGTAGGGACAACCCTGCATACAGGCCTTACAGCCGATACAGCGCTCGGGATCGAAGTCGACGATCCCGTCCTCGCGTTCCCAGAGCGCGGTCACCGGACAGACGTCCGTACACGGCGAGTCATCGCAGTGGTTACACCGCATCACCGAAAAGCCCCGATTGGTGTTCGGGAAATCCCCCTTCTCGATGTATTTCACCCACGTCTTGTTAACGCCGATGGGGTCGTCATGCTCTGTCTTGCACGCGACGGTACAGGCATGACATCCGATACACCGCCGGTTGTCAATGACGAAGCCGAAATTAGTGATTGAGACCACCTCAGGCAGGTATTACCGCTAACGGGGCAAGCTGTCCACTTAAAACCACGCGAATCGCGGCGCTACCATGCCGTTTGGGGGTCATTCGTCCGTACGGAATCAGATCAACCGTGAAGCCGAGATGGACTTTCGATAACAGATTCACAGCAGTATCTTCGAGACCGAGCCCCCGAGCGAAGCAGAACGGAGCAGTTTACAGGCGGCCGAGGCGAATGTCCTGGAGCTTGACCCCGAAGCGGTTCACGCTTCGACGCTATCCATCAGCGTGACGATATCGTCGAGATACCGCATCGCCTTCCAGACGTCGACCAACCCATCCATCAGTGCCTGTTGAGTCGCCGCCTCCGGATAGACCCGGTGTTCGATGAGCACCCGGTGGACATCCCGAAACCGGACATTGGCGCCGTCCCGGTTGTGAAAGCCATAGATGACTGACGTCGCGGTCAGCGTCTCCCTGATGCGGGCGACTAGTTCGTTGCGATCGGCCTCGGCCATGGTCTGGATTCGCTCGCGGATCTCCTGGCCGTACTCGATCTGCTGGCCGACGACGAGTGGTCCGTCCGGCTCCCGCTGGACGACATGGATCACCAGGTTCGACATCTCGATGGCGATGTTGAACACGGCCGCCTCGTCGGGGATCTGTTCGATCTCCGAGACGAGCTCATCGTCGAGCCATGACTGGATCTGTACACCGTCAATCGTTGCGCCCATGTATCGGTGCTCGCGACGGGACGGATTAACCCTCCGACTCTGGCTCGCGGCTAACGAGGATCCATCTCGGGGATGATCGGATTGTCCACACTCCATCGGCTCTACACCCCGGGATGGGGCTAAACGAACCAATCAATGGCATCTCAGCCGGCCAAAGGCTCAACAGTCTTAAGCCAATACTACTACCTGATGGTTGAGGGTAGTTCATCCGAGACCGAACCGCCATTCGAGTACGAGTGTTTGCAGTGTGGCGAGCGGGTCACCGCGGACAGTCAGCCGCTGGAATGTCCGAGTTGTAGCGGCGAGTTCGAGAATATCAGCAATCCGCGTGAGTAAGGGACGGCTCGATATCTATTCCGCGCTGACGACATCGAGGTCGAAGCACTAGACGACGATCGACTACAATGACTCGGCAACCACCGTGGTCCGTACAACCTGAGTTTGACATCAGTTGATGGTACGGCTGCTCGCATCGTTCAAGAAGGGCGGCTCCTTCCACAGAGACAGATGTGAAGAAGAATCAACGGCCCGATGGTGTGTAGATTCTGTTACTGAGACCGCACTAGATTAATCGAACAGAAAGATCCCATGTTGGAACGACGGGCGAAAAAACGGCTGTGTAGGTAGGATAATAAAATGCCAACACTTTCGTGTCCATTGATGGATATCTCTCGAACGCCATCAGTAGCGAGATCACAGACTGTTGTGAAGTAAATCAGAAAATACTATGTTAGTTGGTAACAAAGATTTCAGGGGGGACGGCAACGGTTGATTTCCTTTCCCCTCATCTTCGACCTTCTCCGTCCCCTGTTGGATGTGTAGCGTCATGCGGGGATGCCGGGGAGGGCTCCCGCCTTTCGTTGGACTGATCCATTGACATATATCTCGGATAATTCAGCAGTTTGCGACGAGGCTATTATTTCACGTCGTTTCATCTCGTGCTTTCGGAGAAAGCGAGGGACACAAGTGAGGCCGAGCCGTCTCATGGGATCGCAACCCCTATTAGCGCAACCGCTGTACGATGGGATGAGTCCTGTTAGGGTAGTGGACTATCCTACGGGCTTGCGGAGCCTGTGACCGGAGTTCAAATCTCCGACAGGACGCTACACTCCACAGCTGGGTCGTTTCCCATTTTCTGTCGCCCCATCGGCCGGGATCCGACGCCATCGCAGAGTCAAACGTAGCTTTGCCCCTCCAGCGAGGCTGTATCCATCCATCCGGTAGCAGGTGGTATGGATTGGGCTCGTCCTCTCCAGGAGTTCGGCGTTCTCAGTGTGCTCGCCAGTAGCATGCCGCTTCTGTATGCGTTCCAGCGATCGATATGTCCGAGCCTCAGTTCCGGTGGAAAATGTGTCCCGAATCCCTTCTATGCGGTCCCGGATTGTTGTCCCTCCTCCTCGGTAGCAGCCTCATCGCATTTGTGCATCATCGAACCGGCACCATACAGAACTGGTGATCGCATGTTGGGAAGAACCGGGACCGATGGCTCAAGGTGAGAAATCATCCTGAGAGAGGATCACCGATTCCTATTCGAACGGCCACTATCGTCTATCTCCATTCGAATCAGCCACTATCGGCGGTGAACGCGCTCGTGAAGATCGCGATCCACTGCCCGTAGTCGGGCGTGGTCCGAATCTCGATAGCGACGACCCACTTGACCCACTGGAAACCCCGACGGCCGGGTGCGACCAGCCGGGCGGGGGCACCGTGACCGTGGGTGAGCGGTTCGGCACCGTCATGGGTCGCCAGTAAGGCCTCACGTGCCTCCTCGATGGGGAGACTGAAGCGATAGCCAGTCACCGACCGGAAGCTCACCCAGCGGGCGTCGGATTGGGTGCCAACGGCGTCAAGCAATCGTCCAATCCGGATACCACGCCAATCACGGGTCGCATACCAGCCGCTCGTACAGTCAAGCGTCGCTTGGCGTTCATCCAGCGTGCCGTCGATCAACGGTTGGTACTCGAACGATTGCGGCGTTTCGACGGCGCCGGTGACGGCCAGCGACCAGCCCGATCGGTCGATCGGATCGGGGTCGTCGGCGACCCAGCTCGTGACCGGGAAATCGTTGGATGCCTCACCGTCCTGCGGCTTCGACCCGGTGAACCGGCGGGCAGCCCCGGCCGTATCGAGCACCGCGACCAGCGCCTGCTGGAGTCGCCAGGCGAGGACGCCGCCGCTCAGCAACAGCGAATACTGGACGACGGTGCGACGGCCTTCGATGTCGTCGGTCGTCGGCAGTCGGAACCGATGTCGGAGGTGAACGAGGAGAAACGGGACGATCAGGAGCCCAAAGAGAATGTGGATGTTCAGTGCGTTCCAGAGCAATACCTGGAAGTTGCCCCCGAACACCCAGTACAGCCCCGTCGCCAGCGCGGCAACCGCCAGTGTGGCCGTCGCGATCGATACTGCCGTCGCGGGCGTCCAGCGATCTGGATCGGAGACACGACCGGCCACGCGCCGGAACTTCCAGCCCAACAGAACGACCAAAACCATACCGGCAACGCCGTGGGCGACGAAGATCGGCCAGTCGCCCGGACGGCCGGCCGTCAGGCTCATCACCCCGGAGACGACCGTGGCCATGACGGTCACGAGGATCGACCAATCGACGAGCCGGGGACGGGGGTGGAGCCGCATCTGCGGTCGGTCGTCCCTTGGGCTGGATCGCCAAAACGGTATTCCCGGCCGTGACCGAAGTACATACGCCGGTGGGGGCCGACCATTCAGCCCAGCCATGGACGCACACCTCCGGGCGGGGATCGCCATCTACAACGCTGGGGGCTATCACGCCGCCCACGACGCCTGGGAGGACCACTGGCTGGACCTGGAATCGGGAACCGACGACGAACGGTTTCTCCACGGGTTGATCCAGTTCACCGCCGCGGTCCATC
>JBDGPX010000147.1:0-7769 GCA_042219475.1 Halobacteriales archaeon | reverse complement strand
GACGCGGTCAGACAGGAGTCGCCTTGAGGCTCAACCAACTGTTACTGCACCACCACGGCACCGTGCCGTCGGTGGTTCCCCGCTAGTTACCCTTCGAGGGTGTAGGCGATCCGTTCGCCGGTGTCGAGACCGTTGCGGAGGGCAGCATGCAGCCGCGCCTCGCCGGCTACCCAGTCACCGAGGCAGTACAGTCCGGTTTTCTCGGCGTCGGTAAGGATCTCCCGATTCACCCCGGTTTCGGGCAAGGCATACCGCCAGCCCTGGGAATCCGTCCACGCCGGCTCGGCCAACCGATCGTCGTTCATGATCCCGGCCGTCATGTCAGCTAAATCGGCGATATTTCGCTCGGGATCGGTGGCGTAACGGTCGGTCGACCAGTCAGAGCTCGCTTGGACGATGAGCACCGATTCGCCGTCGGGAACGTGTCCCGGTTTGCATTCCTCCCGGGCAATCCAGCCGATCTCGTGGTTTTTATCGGTGTTCACCAACGCGTAATACGGCCGTTCGAGCCTGAATTGATAGCCCAGGATCGCCGTCCAGATCGTCCGGTACTCGACGGCTTCAACCGCGTCCACCAAATCCGATTTGAGCGGTGTGTCCCAGTCGGTGGTCGTAAGCAGTTCGGCGGTTTGTGGGGCCGGTGGATTCAACACGAGCACCTCGAACGGCCCCCACTCTTCACCGTCAGTGTCGACACACCACCAGCAGTCCTCGTTCCGACGGAGCGTCTCGACACGCGTGTGTCGATGGACGGTCGCGTCGGTGCGGCCGAATAATCGCTTGGCGATCTGGGTCAACCCCGATCGGTAGCTCCATTTGTGCTCGTCGGTGTCCCGACCTTCCGAGACGGTCCCGGTTTCATCAAAGGTATAGATCGGGTCGGTGACGTCGATCAAGCCTGTCGTATCCAACTCCTCGGTCAGCAGTTCCGTAACTCGTTCGTCGTCTGATTTGACGTAGTTGGCCCCGTAATCGTAGATGATATCACCCCGTCGTCGGGTCGCTGCACGGCCACAGACGCCACCCGATTTCTCCAGTACCGTCGGGGTCGCCTCGGGCACTGTTGCATCTAGTACGTAACTGGCGGCCGCGGCGCCGGCACCGGCACCGACCACACCGACCTCTGACATGTTCGTCGCTATGGGAGGGACCGACTAAATCGCCTCGACGGTTGGCTCCGATCGCACATGTCGACCGCGTGATGGATGCCCCCGGGACTGATGAGTCCGCCCGCCGTTGGCACGGATATGTCGCTGTATATCGGGACGAACGATGGGATCTATCGGACCGAGAACGTTCCGTTCGATGACGCTGACCGGGTTCTTGACTGTGGGCGGGTCGCTCAGGTCGACACGTTCGTGGGCGTCGATGGCGTTTTCGCGGCCACTGAGAGCGGCCTCTACCGCTCGACCGATGGTGGCGATCGGTGGCAATCGCTTGAGGTTCCACGGACGCCGGTTTGGTCGGTCCTCGTGACCGCCGATGGGACCTACTATGCCGGAACCGCCCCGGCACACCTGTATCGTGCTACGGATAACGGACCCACATGGTCGGAGATCGATTCGTTACAGGAACAACCCTCCCGGGCCGCGTGGACTTCACCCGTCGGTGACAACGCACGTCTCCGGACTATCGGTGCCCATCCCGAGACCGGATTGCTGGTCGTCGGGGTCGAAGCCGGGAAACTCCACATCAGCCGGGACGATGGTGACACCTGGCGTGAACAGAATACCCTTCCGGACGATATCCACCACGTCCTCGTCACGGGCCCCGAGGAACTCGTGGTCTCGACCGGGTTTCTGGGCCTCGATGGCCGCGATCCGGGCGGGCTCTACCGGACGCTCGACGCCGGGGGCACCTGGGATCGCCTCGATGCTGGCACCGATCGGTCGTACTTCCGCGAATCGATCCGTCACGATGGTCGGCTCTATGCCGCGGCTGCCGGCAACTCGCCCGGTGCCTGGCGCGATACGGCGGGCCCGGACGCCGCAATGTACGAACTGATGGATGGCCGTCTTGAAACGATCCCATATCCTGGTGCGCCCGGGGAAGTCGTCATCGCGTGGGCAACCGCGCCGGATACCTTGTTTGCCGGGACGGCTGCGGGACCCGCTGGCCGTGTCGTTGCCCGATCCGATGCCGGTGACTGGATATCGGCTGGAACCGTCCCGACGGACGTCCGCTCGCTCGCCTGGCAGCCCTGACCCCTCAATCATCCCAGTCGAGTCCCGTCCCTGTCGCTCGCTCCAACGCACCACTCACCGACTGTCTCGCGTGATGAACGGAGGTTTCAAGGGGCTGGCGTCATGCCACTTTTACACGGTCTCTTGGGGCAGATACCCAGACAGATGACATAGTCTCGTTTCTGTCAGGTTACTCCCCTATATCCATGCCTTCGCCGGATTCACAACGTATCTACGGATTGAATATTTCATACAAACAACTAAATGGGCTGGGTTCCATTTGTTAGTTGAAGAGAACGTTCCCCGATGGTTTCCAGTGACCAAATAGCTACGAGCAAGGAGATCCAGAAACGCACCGGCACGACCTTCTACTTTGCCACACGGTTGTTGCCGGATCGCGTCCGACGGGCCACCTACGTCCTCTATGCGTTCTTCCGGATCGCCGACGAGGTGGTCGATGGCGATCAGTCGTTGTCGGCCGACGAGCAAGCGACCCGGCTCGCCCGACTCCGCGCGGAGGCCCTCGGCGAGCGTGAGCCGGAGGGTGAGGTCATGCGCGCGTTCCGGTCGATCGCTGATCGTTACGACATTGCAGACGGCGATATCAACGCCTTCGTCGACGCGATGGCAACCGACATCGATACCTCCCGCTATCCCACCTACGATGACCTCCAAGCGTACATGGACGGCTCAGCGGGTGCGGTCGGGCTCATGATGACGTCAATCATGCAGCCGGAAGATCCCGAAAGTGCCCGCCCCCGCGCTCGAGCACTCGGTGAGGCGTTTCAGCTGACGAACTTCCTCCGGGATGTCCGCGAGGACATTCGCGACCGTGATCGGATCTACCTCCCCCAGACGACGCTCGACCGCTACGGCGTCACCGATGCACAGATCGAGCGTCTCGAGATGGACGAGAACTTCGCGGATGTGATGCGACATGAACTCGAGCGCACCGAGGAGATCTATCGGGACGGTGTCCGCGGGATCAAGCTTCTCCCGTCGGACTGTCAGTTCCCGGTGTTGCTGGCAGCGGTGCTCTATGCGGAGTATCACCGACTGATCCGGGCGGTCGACTATGACGTCCTCAACAACGAGCCGTCGCTGTCGCTGCCTCGGATGGTGTCGTTGCTCGCCAAGACCGGCTTCTACTGGCTCCGGTGGCGGGATCCAGAGCGGGTGTTCGATGCCGTCAGTGCCGTCAAGTGTTCGGTCCGGGTCGACGACTCAGATCGAGCCTCCCGGCTCGACATCGATTCCGAATTCGAGGATTCAGAGACGGATTCGAGTCCACGGGATACGATTCCGGCTCGTTGATCTCTCGTTCTTCCTCGCGGTCACTGGATCCACGCGAATGGTCCCGTCGCTCGCGGATTGTCGTTTGATCAATCGCCAAAGATCGGAAAGTCGAACCGTCTGACTGTATAGAGTAAGGCTGTGAGCCCGCCGGCGATGACGACCGGCACCACGTGGCCGAAATAGAGGTTCAACAACCCCCATAGCAGGATGAAGCTGACGAAGTCATCGAGCATGAACTCACAGCTCCGCAGCCGCTCGCGAAGCCGGTCCGGCTCGAAGCTCATTCCGACGATGATTGCGGCAACGGTGGCGCTCCCGAGCCATCCCACGTAATTGGAGACCGGGACATCGTAGTAGACCCCGACGGCGGTATACTCCCAGAAGCCAAGCGCGACTGCGGCCGGATCGAGGACCAGATCCATCGTGATGACGACCGCCGTCGCCAGTGGGATCGACTGGTATCGCGACGCCTGAGGCAACAACAGCACGATCAGGAGATAGCTGTTGAGCAATAACGGGAAGAAAAAAATCGGGAGGGCTGCCGGGATCTCCCCGAATAGCATCGGGCCGAGATCGGTTCGATAGACAAACTCACCGTATGGAAATCCCGTCGTCACCCCGAGAAATTCGATCCCGTAGGTAAAGCCAGACAGGACCAACAGCCCGGCCAGCCCACGCCGATCGACCAGCGGGAGCAACCCGGCGACCAGCGGCGTTCGCATCACGAGCGTCGCGAACAACAGCAGGTACGGATGCATCGCGATCCAACGCGGGATGATCCCCTCCAGCCCGGCAGCCATCAGTATCGCGCCGACCAGTGGAAACACAATGGCAATCGTGGTTCGGTTCGCACGGACGAGCGTCTCGAATCGCGCTTCGATGGTCCGTCGATCGACGGTCATCCACGACTTAGCAGTCGCCTGTTCGGAGCCCTCAGCCATGGACGAGCCTCCAGAGGCCACCGATCGTGATCATCATCCCCATCAGGGTGTTCAATGCGGGGAACCACCAGTAGGCGCGGTCGACAGCGATATCAGTACCCGCGACGCCGAGAATGAAGAGCGGATAGAGCAGCATGGCGGCCCCCAACCGCATCGAGAGAGTGGCAAACGCTCCGGCGGCCGCGAGCCAGACGATCGCACAGTAGAGATAGGTCCCTCGTTTCCCGAGCCAGGTCGCGGTCGTCGTGATCCCGGCCCGTCGGTCGGGTTCGATATCCGGGATCGCCGAGAAGGTATGCATCCCCATCGTCCAGAACAGCCCGCCGAGAATCCCCGCGAGCGGTGGTTGATGGCCGGCCAGCGTGACGTAGGCGGCTATTCCCGGAAGGATATAGAGCCCATTCGACAGTGAATCCAATAGCGGCGTCGTCTTGAACCGGATCGGCGGCGTGCTGTAGGCGACTGCGAGTGCAAAAAACCCGATGAGCCACGGGATAGCGGCGATGGTGATCGTCGCGATATACCAGCTGAGACCGATCCCGATCACCGTCGCGAGGGCGATCGCCGCCAGCACCGTTCGGTCGCCCTCGTAACGGACCTCTCTGGCGTTCTCGTTCTTTTTCGGATTGGTGACGTCGATGTCGGCATCGAATACGTCATTGATGCCATAGAGCAACACGTTGCCGGGGAGGAGGAAGTAGAGAAACAGGGCGATCGCCGGTGTCGAAAACAGCATACCCGGATCACGGGCTCCGAAGGTCACCCCCACGATCACGGGGCCGGCGAGATAGAGCCAGAACCGTGGGCGTGACAGCGCCAGGAGGTAGCGTAACCGGGCCATGTTTGGAACCGCCTCCGTCAAGCCTGTCGCGTCGATCTCAGTCACGGGTTGTGCTGTTCGATGATCTTATCGGCGGTGATTTCACCACTGATCAGACACATCGGGACACCGATCCCGGGCGTCGTGTACGAGCCGGTGAAGAACAGCCCGTCGAGTTCGCTCGAAACGTGGGACGGTCGCAACGGCGCCGTTTGTCGGAGCGTGTGTGCTAACCCTAATGCGGAGCCACGATAGCTGTTGTATCGGTCGGCGAAGTCCTGCACACAGAAGCTCTCCTCGACGACGATCCGATCGGTGAGGTCCTCGCCAGTGTAGGTCGCGATATCCTCGAGGATCAGATCCCTGAACGCCGTCCGAACGCCCTCGCCGTCGGCCAGTCCCGGGGCAATCGGTACGAGCACGAAGAGGTTGCTATGTCCATCAGGGGCAACGGTGTCGTCGGTCTTCGAGGGGACACAGAGATAGTAGGCGGGATCGTTCGGCCAGGCGGGGGTTTCGAAGATCCGGTCGAAGTGGTCGTCCCAGTCGGTTGGCAGCACCAGGGTGTGGTGTTCGAGGTTCGGCACGTCGCCCTCGACGCCGAGATACAACAGATACGCCGACGGGGCATACGTCCTGGAGTCCCAATATGACACATCGTACTGACGGTGTTCGGGATCGAGCAGCTCCTGTTCGGTGTGGGCGTAATCGGCGTCGCTGACGACGTAGTCGGCCCGATAAGACGCGCCGTCGGCCTCGACCCGGAGGTGATCGCCTTCCGGGGCGATCCGGGTCACGGGGGTGTCGGTGAGAGTTTCGACGCCCAGTTCGTGGGCGAGATCGACGATCCCGTCGACGACACCGCCCATCCCGTCGTCAGGATAGTACACGCCGAGATTGAAATCGACGTGGCTCATCAAGTTGTACAGGGCGGGGGTGTTCTGTGGCGAGCCACCCAGGAACACGAGAGTATACTGCATCACCTGCTGGAGCTTCGGATGGTCGAAATACTCCGAGACGTGATCCTGCATCGATCCCAGGAGCTGCAATCCGGGAGCGGCTTTCAACACGTCGATGTCGATGAAATCCCGAAACCGCGATCGGTCCTCGTAGACGAACTGTTCCATCCCGACCTCGTAGGTGCGTTCGGCCTCCTTGAGATATTCCTCTAAGGCAGCGCCGGCGCCGGGTTCGTAGGCGTCGAAGAGGTCGGTCATCGTCTCCCGATCGCCGGTGACATCGATCAGCTCCCCCTCATGGGGTTTCTCGCCGGTGTTCCCGGGTCCGTCGGCGTCGGCTTCCTTGAAGAAGATCCGGTAGTGGGGATCGAGATGGGTCAGGCCGTAATATTCGCCGGGCTCACGGCCGAAGTGGCCGAAAAATCGCTCAAAGACATCGGGCATGAGATACCAGGACGGGCCCATATCGAAGCGAAACCCGTCCGTTTCCAGCCGGCTCGCCCGGCCGCCCAGCTGCTCGTTCTTCTCGAGCAACTGCACGTCAGCCCCGGCATCCGCGAGATAACACGCCGTCGACAGACCACCAAACCCGCCGCCGATAACCAGGACGGACGTCTCCGTGAACGGGGGCATATCCGTTAATGGTCGTTCTATCAACATAAATCGCGCTATCGACGTTTCCGGGGTACTGATCGAAAAACGAAAGTTAACTAACATTTCGGCTCCAACCGGTGGCATGGAGTTTTCGGGACGAACGGCGGTCGTCACTGGTGCAAGCCGCGGGATCGGTGCGGCGACGGCGACCGCACTGGCGGCGGCTGACGTGGCCGTCGCGATCTGTGCTCGGAGCAGCCGCGAGATCGAAACGCTTGGCGAGATGATCGAGGACGATGGTGGTACCGTACTGGCGATGCGTGCCGATGTCCGTGATGAGTTCGATATGGAGCGGTTGATGGAACGGGCCGCCAAGCTTGGCGAATCGAATACGATCGACCTTGTGATCGCCAATGCCGGTGTGTATCATGGCGAGCCCGGCGAGACACCGCTGGCCGAGGAATCATACTCGGCGTTCGACGATTCGATCCGGACGAACGCCCGGGGCGTGTTCGCGACGATCCGGGAGGCCGTCCCGCATCTGAGCGAGGACGCCCGTGTGCTCGTCCCCAGCGGCGCGGTCGCCCGCACTGCTCAGCCCGGATTCGGTTCGTATGCGGTCTCGAAGGCCGCGAGCGAGGCGCTTGCCCGGGGTTTTGCCGCCGAACTCGACCAGGCGGTCGGGATCGTCGATCCGGGACAGATCGCGACAGAACTCACCGGTGATCAGGGCCGTCGCGGTCCTGAAGACGCCGCCGAGATGGTCCTGTGGGCGGCGGATCTCCCGGCGGATGAACTCGACGGCGAAGTCATCGATCTTAAACAGTTCATGCAGGCTCAGCGATCCTGACCACTCCCATTTATTGAAAATTTAGCTTGTGCGGTGCAGGGCGCTAAGCCACCTCCCTCAACGGAGCGACTGTAGGGAGGGGATACAGCGCCCGTCATCGGATTACGTTCACTCTGTGGTGGTGAT
>JBDGPX010000015.1:0-7846 GCA_042219475.1 Halobacteriales archaeon | reverse complement strand
ATCAAGGCCGCCTGTGACGCCGGCGCGAAGATCCAGAACATGACGGAGTTCACCGACATCGTCATCCGCGAGGATCACCGCGTCGGCGGCATCGTGATGAACTGGACACCGGTCCACTCGTTGCCTCGGGAAATCACCTGTGTCGACCCGATCGCCGTCGAGGGTGATCTCGTGATTGACGCCACCGGTCACGACGCCATGGCCGTCTCGAAGCTCCACGAGCGTGGCGTCCTCGATGCACCGGGTATCGGCGACGCCGCTCAGAGCGCGACCGGGATGGACCAAACTGACGAGGGCGAGTACGGCGCTCCGGGACACGACTCGCCGGGGCATGATTCGATGTGGGTCGGCGAATCCGAGGACGCAGTCGTCGAACACACCGGGCTTGTCCATCCTGGATTGGCGGTCACCGGCATGGCGGTCGCGACGACGTATGGTCTGCCGCGAATGGGTCCGACCTTCGGAGCGATGTTGGTGTCGGGCAAGCGGGCGGCCCAGGCGGCGATCGACGAGTTGGGCGTCGAAGCGACCGACGTCGAACTCACCTCGCGGGTTGCCGGCGACGACTGAACGGACTTCACGTTGTTTTAGATAGTCGACGTCGTTGTCGTTGAGTAACGGCGCAGTCGCGTCGGTGGGAACTCCGTGGCCGAGGACGCCGAGACGGCACAGACCGGTGTGTGGAACAGGTGGCGGTCGGTAGCCACCGCTGTCCGCCGACTCGATCGAGCTCTCTGGCCGTCACTTGCCGCGCGGTGGCGCGGCGTTTTGCTGTTTGTCGGGCTTACCGTCCAGCTGTATTCGACGTGGCGGGTCATCCCGCCGCTCGGTCCGAATACACGACCATGGCTGCTCGATTCGCTGATCTTCGAGTACGTCGGGTGGTCGTTGACGACAGGTCACCGTCTCTATATTGATCTGTTCGCCCTCAAACCGCCCTTGGCGTTCGAACTGCCGGCGGTGATGGCGCTGCTCACCGGCGGCGATCCGCTCTGGCAACACTTCCTTGCGGTCGCCGTCACCAATACCGCGGTGATCGCGAGCGCCCTGCTGATCGGATTACTGGTGTATGAGCTCACCGACAACGGTCACGCGGCGCTCGTGGCGGGCTTGACGTTGTTTGCGATGCCGGCGTTTCACTGGCGGGCCGCCTTCGGATTCAAGGCCAAACACTTCGTGATGGTCTGTGGATTGCTGGGGATCTATCTCGAACGCCGGGATCGCCCGGTCGCTGCCGGGATCGCGGCCGTCTTCTCGACCGGGTTCTGGCAATTAGGCGCGATCTTTCCCGCGATCGTCGCCGGGCTCACGGTCCAACGCGATGATCGACGGTATGTCCGGGACACCGTCGTTGGCATGCTGGCCGGTGGCCTCCTCATGCTGGCCCCAGTCGTAGCGTGGGGGGCCGTTCCCGCGATGATCGTCGAGGCCGTGTTCGTACCGCTGTTGGTGACCGAGACCCATCCGATCTTCTCCCGGCTGGAATTCGCGATGTCGGCGTTCGGCGTCGTGTTGCCGCTCGTTATTCTCGCCGGCATCGGGATCGTCCGGCGTACTTGGACTGACTTATCCGACACATGGTGGGTGTTGGCCGGAGGCGGCTGGTTTACGGTCCAGATTCTCGTTTTCGATCTCGATTCCTACCCGGATCTCTTTTTACTATACGCGTTTATCGCGCTCGGACTCGGTCTGCTGGCGGGGAACGACCGAACCGACGCCCGGGCGATCATGTGTCTGGTTGTCGTCATCCTGATGATCAACGTCGGGACTTTCGGCGGCGTGCTCACCTCGAACGCCGGCTTTCGGGTCAACGAACCATACCAGCTCGCGGATCCGGACATCGATTGGATCCGGAAACCGATCTACAACCGCTCGGAACGCCAGGCAGTGTTCTGGTATCGGGTGCCGACGGCGACGTGTCGGCCGTTTCTAGGCCCCACACAAGCCCGCTACATCCAGCTGACTGGTGGGAACTGGTCGGCCCGTACTTGTGGAGAATTCGGCCCCGCCTGGCGGGCGATCCGCTCTCGATACGGGTGACGGATATCGACTAATGGACCGTCGGACTTTTTGAGCGATCGGCGATAGACTCCTGATGTGGGATGGTCGAACACGTTTCGCTGTATCCAGCGCCGACGACGGCCACGGACGCGACGGCGATCGCGGACTGGCTCGGAGAACGGATCGACGCCGACATCGATGTCCGCGAGCCGTTCCTCCAGCGCCATGCCGATGAGGACCTCGCTGAGGCGTTCGCCCGGGCCCGGGTCCTCTCGCCTCATGAGCGGGAGACTGGCAACACGATGCTCGGGATCGTCCGGTACGAGGAACGAGCCTTGGAGGACCCCGACCGGGCCGGCGGCGTTGTCTATGACGGCCACACTGTTCAGCGATTCCTGAACGATCGCATCCCGACGGACGAACGCGATTTCGATCACCTTCATGTCATCTTGCTTGATCGAGTGCTCGGGACCTGGGGCGAACACGACGGTCGGTGGCACAAGCGGGTTAACGTGCTCGGCCAACCGACGCTCATCTCCGTGCCCGGCCTCTATGAGGCGCCGGCGAAGCCGGAAGCCTACTACAAGGCAAAACAGCGCCATGCGCTGATGGCGGGCGATGCTCCGCCTCGAGAGGTGCTCGAATCGGAGATCGAGGGAGAGTTCCTCATCGAGGACGACCCTCGGACGACGGATGCTCTGAAGGGCTATGTCCTACAGGCGGTCCATCTCCTCGAAACCGGCGAAGGATTCTGTGAGTCGTCGTCATGCCGGCTCGCGAACCCTCACCGCCAACCCGGCGTCATCGAGGCCCAGCTGCACGAGCCGGAGTTCTGTCCCCGTCACGCCGAGCGCTACGGCTGACCGGAACCGGCGGTGAGACGGAGATAGCCGAGCGCATAGCGGCGATCAAGATCGATAGCGCCGTGATCAGCCAGCGCCGCCCGCGCGTCATTGACCCGTTGCTCAAGGGTGTCCGTCGGGGAGCGGTCGTACCACAGCTTCCATCCCGGCGGAGTCGTCAGGGTGACGAACCCCCGGAAGACGGCGTTGAGAGGGCGCATACTCAGGCGGGTGCTTCGGGTCGCATCGAGCAAGGCGAGCCGACCATCCGGAACGAGGCAGTCACACCACGTCGCGACAGCGGTACCTGGAGCGTCGAACATCCCGATGACGAACGTCGCGAGGATAGCGTCGACGTCGGTATCGATGGGTGGCTTGGTGGCGTCACCCTTGAGCAGGTGGACGTTCTCCCATCCGGCCCGCTCGATACGAGCGCGTGCTCTATGTAACATTCCGGATGTGATGTCCACTCCAACGACGGTGCCGCTCGATCCGACTGCGTCCCGGAGGTACGGGAAATTCGCGCCGGTCCCACAGCCCATCTCCACGACGGTATCACCCCGTTCCAGCCGACAGGCGTCGGCGGCTCGGCCTCGGAGTGAATCGATCCCTGGGGTGTAACTCGCGAGGAGATCATAGAGCCGTGCCCACCGTCCGTAAAAACCCGTGACTCGTGCGGCCCTGTTCATCCGTCCGTGCCCTCAGTCCCCGTCGGCGTCTAGCCGGTCACACAGGGTTCGTACCCGCTCGGCGGCGGTCTCGGCGCTCGGCGCGAGGATGTAGACGATCGGCTCGATCCCGAACCCGCCCGTCTGGTAGAGCACTTCGGCTTCGGAAGTTTCAGTGAGTGCCGTCTCGATGACCACGTCGACGTCCTCGAACTCCGCGTCGAACGTCGCGGTTTCGAGCCCCATCGCCTCAAGCGTCTCGACGATCGCCGGCATGTATCGAATATTGACGACCGCCCGCGCGTCGCTGCCGTGTCGGCGGGCCGCCAGCAACACCGAGGCGACGTGTTCGGAGGCACCGAACTCGGGGTCGGCAGGGACCGAAGGCCGACCCTTCACATCGAAGATATGTCCGGGAATCCCGGCGACGTCTTCGATGGTTTCGGCCTCGGGGAGACATTCGACCAGGTTCGCGCCCGTATTGGGGATCAACGAGGCGAACCCACGGGTGTTTTCGAGCACCCGGATCCCCCGGCGAACCGACGCCAGCACCTGTTCGGTCGCCCGGAGATCACTCTCGGGATCGTGGACCGAGAACTCATGAACCCGCCCTTCGATGGCGGGCATCGCCGCCTCATGGAGCCGGGCGAGGAGGTCACCACGCTCGAGTTCCCGGATCAGGACCTCCGTCTCGATCAGCGCTTGGACCTGCGTCATCTCGCCGTCGGCGAGACCATCCGCGATCCGGGTGACGTGTTCTTGTACTCGATCGTCGTTGAGCACCGCCTCCTGTTGATCGATATCACCGTGGACGTATTTCGAGACGGCACTCTGGCTGATGCCGAGAGCCTCGGCGACCTCAAGTTGGGTGTGACCCCGTTCGCGAAGTGCCTCGGCGAGCATCGAGCGGAAGGTCGGCAGGAACTCCTCGACGACGATCTCCTCGATGAATTTCACGGTTGGTCACCGTCGAACTCGTTGTCGCTTTGGATCCGGGAGGCCTGTGGTCCGGCCTGGTCCTGGTATTTCGAGTCGCGGTCGCTGCCGTAGGGCCGTTCGGCCGGCGAGGACAGTTCGGTGAGGATGATCTGTGAGATGCGCATGTCGGGTGTGAGCGCGACCGGAGCGGTGCCGAGATTCGAGAGCTCGAGGGTGATTTGACCGCGGTACCCCGGATCGATGACGCCCGCGGTATTCGAGAGGAAGACGCCCCCGCGGCCGCCGAGAAAGTTTTCGATAGCCCGGCCGTTCGGTTGGACCTCAAGATCGTAGGTCGGCTCGACCCGGTCGGTTTCCTCGACCGATTCGACCCGCTCGAACCGGACGTCACCATCGAGGAGCTGGTCGAGACGTGTCGTATCTGCTCCGTGTTCGGCATAGACGTCACGGAACTGACGGAGCGTCGAGCGTTTCACGCCATTGTAGTGGCCTTGTTCGATATTCGTGATGCTGGATTTCGAGGCGTATCCCATCGCGTCAGCGGCGGTTCCGAGGTCCAATTCGGCCGCATTGCGCAACGCCCGGAGGAGTTCGGCCGGTACCGGGATGTATTGTCCGCGCTTGGGGGCGTCTTCGCTTATGTCTATCGCCCACTCCGTCCCGTGATTGATCACGTCGCTCGGTTCGATGTATGTCTCTCGATCCCGGCTGTACATCGAGCCGATCAAGCCTAATCGTCCGGCGAGATACATCGCCCGGTTGGCGAGATCGCCATTCGCCGTGTAGAGCGTATCACGACTCTCCCGTCGACAGCCGTCGCCGTCTAACAGTCCTTCGAGGAGTGTCCCCACCACCGAATCAGGCCAGTTCCATGCCTGCGTCGGAATATTCTTCTCTCCTTTTGCGCCCGCCAGTTCATGGAATATCTTGGCCCAGAGTGCTGAACAAACGGTAAGCGTCGTGGCACTCCCGTCTTCGTACCACGAGAGACTGGCGTTGTACTGGTCGAACCACGCGGCGACACGATTGAGGTACCCCTCGTTAGTATTGACGAACTGAATCTGTTTACGGCGGACCGACCCTTCCGCGATATAGAAGCCGAGTACCCAGCCGAACTCCGGCGTTACCTCGATATCGCGGGGGAGTTTCGTCTCACTTTGTTTGAACGCGACCGTCGCGTCATCGGCGATGTCATGTAGCGAGAGGGCACTCGCGGGGGCGCTGTCCCGATCACGATAGTGTCGCCGTGATCCGGCGGCCACACGCGACCAATCCACTTCACCCAAACCGTCGGCGGCATACACGGTCGTCTCCTCGGGATCCAAGAATGAGAGGAGATCGAGTGCTGGCGGATCCCCACTTGGGTTCGGGAGTTCATCCGGTACCATCACTCGTGTCCCTTCAGCGTCTTCGCTCGGAATTCGAGTGACACCGCCGTGTTCATCGAGGGTGAAGAGGTTGTGATCTCGTGTCACGTGGACCTCGCGCCCTGACTTGAGGGTCACCCGATAGATCCGCTTTGTCGGGTTCGTGATGTAGTCGGTCACCTGATGTGTTCGCACGCGGAGCGTCTTCGGATCGAAGGAGACAGCCCGTGCCGATCGTTCGTTCTCGACGATCTCCCCGATCTCATAGAAGCCATAGCCGTCTTCCGGCGTCCACAAGAACACTTCCTCATCGTATGGAAGTGATGCGTGGATCACCACTGCGAGTCGACCTAACGATGAACGACCTTGGACGTGGGCGATCAGATCCGGCGGGATTTCGACGCGTTCGAGGGTCGTTCCCAGGACGAAATCGCCCGGATGCAGAATGAATTCCTCGCCCTCGTCGACGTAGGTTTCGTTGACGTACTCTTCGACTTCCTGTTCGGAATTGGGATGGATACAGGCGATATTGGTTCGCTGGAACTCGAGGAACTCCCGCCCGAGCCGGAGGTCGATACTCGCCGGCTGGATCTGGAGTTCGGGATCGTCGAGCGGCTCGACGGTGAGGGTGCCGTCTTCGAGCCGGCGACGGATATCGGCGTCCGAGAGAATCATATATGCCCGGGGAACGGCGGCAGGTGGTAAAACCTCTCGGTCCGTCCGGACCGAAACGGTCAGCGATTTACGCGTCCCGATCGAACCAGCCGCATGAAACAGGCCATCGTCGCCCGCCGGGATCTCGGTATGGGGGCGGGCAAGCTGGCCGCCCAAGTCGCCCACGCCTCGTTGAAGGCGTACGAACGAACCGATCCCGACGCCCGTGAGACATGGAAACAGGGCGGTCAGAAGAAGATCGTTCTTCGGGTCGAATCCGAACGTGCGTTGCTCGATCTCAAAGAAGCAGCCGATCGTGCCGGCCTCCCGAACGGACTCGTCCGGGACGCCGGCCACACCCAACTCGATCCGGATACCCCAACGGCGCTGGGGATCGGACCGGCGGCGGAGAACGATGTCGACGCCATCACTGGGGATCTCCCGTTGTACTGACCGCCATGCGTGGGGCACATCCGGTCGAACAGACGGTCGGGATCGAGTATTACGTCAGTGACACCGACGGTATCGGTGGACGGCTCCGTGAGACGCCCGATGCCTTCCAGGTCGAGGAGATCGAACGCCCCGAACTCGCACCCGTCGACGCCGATCCCGGCGATTACCGTCATCTCGTCGTCCGGGTGACCCTCGAGGACTGGGACACTAACCGCTTTGCCGACACGCTTGCCGACCGGCTCGGGATCAGCCGCGAGCGCATCGCCTGGGCCGGCACCAAGGACAAGCGGGCGATCACGACCCAGCTGCTCTCGATCGATGACGTCGCTCCAGCCGATCTCCCCGAGATTGAGGACGCCACCATCGATCCGGTCGGACGGATGGGCCGATGGCTCGAGTTCGGCGATCTCGTGGGGAACCGGTTTCGGATCCGTGTAACCGATCCGGAACATCCCGAGCACGCGTCGGCGATCACCGAGGAGCTCCGGGCGTTCGGCGAAGGCACCGTGTCTGTGCCGAACTACTTCGGTCAACAGCGGTTCGGGAGTCGTCGCCCCGTCACCCACGAGGTCGGTTTAGCGATCTGTCGGGACGACTGGGAGGCGGCAGTCATGGCCTACGTGGGCAATCCCTCCGACGCCGAGCCACCGGAGACCCGAGCGGCCCGCACCTTCATAGAGGAGACGCGTGACTGGTCAGCGGCCTTAGAACGGATGCCCGATTGGTTGCGCCACGAGCGGGCGATGCTCCATCGGCTCGCCGAGACCGGCGGAGAGACCGATGCGGAGTTCCGGGCGGCCCTCGAGGTCGTCCCGAGCAACCTCCAGCGGCTGTTCGTCAACGCCGCCCAATCGTTCGTTTTCAACCGCATGCTGAGCGCACGGCTGGCGCGTGGGCTCTCCTATACCGAGGCCGTCGTCGG
>JBDGPX010000153.1:0-7870 GCA_042219475.1 Halobacteriales archaeon | reverse complement strand
CCTGGGAGGAGTACGAATCGCTGCAGCGTCGTCGGTTCGACGAGTGGGGGATGCCGGCGGATAAGAAAGACGAATTGCTGTCGTTTCTCAGCGGACCGACCCTCTATGGTGATGAGCTCACACTTGAGCCGCTATCGGCCGGTGACAGGTTCGATGTCGGCGAGACGACCCTCGAGGCCGTCCACATGCCCGGCCATACCCGCGGATCGACCGCGTTCGTGACCGACGACAACGAGATCTATTCGGGCGATGCGCTCCTGCCAGTCTACACGCCGAACATCGGTGGAGCCGACATCCGAGTCGAACAGCCCCTCGCGGCATATCTCTCAACCCTACAGGCGTTCATCGATGGCGGCTTCGATCTGGCGTTGCCGGGCCATCGTGATCCGATCGCTGATCCGGCTGCCCGGGCCAAGGAGATCTACCATCACCACGAGGAACGGGCCTATCGCGTCCTCAAGGCGCTTGAAGAGATCGGTCCCGCGAGTGCCTGGGACGTCAGTGCGATGCTCTTTGGATCGCTCGAGAACATCCACATTATCCATGGACCAGGGGAGGCGTTCGCCCACCTCGACCACCTGCAACGAGACGGGCTGATCAAATATACCGATGAAGGGTATCGGATCACCGAGGCGACCGCCAATCGACTCGAAGAGCAACCTGATCCGATCTGGCCACTCGAATCCTAATAGTAACCCGCCACGTCGAACCGCCATGTGTTTATCCCCCGTGGAGTAGAGCGTGAGACGGGACTGAAGGAACTGTTATTTGGGGATACTGTTATCGTAGCGATCGGTATGGGATATGTATCGTGTAAACTGTCGTACTTGTCGTAGAGTCGTCAATCATGGCCGGGAAAACCGAGATTTTTCGTTCAGGCAATCCGGTCGACATGGGGCAAAAAGCTATGGTAGGCCAATAATTATTACGGGTATGCCTTGCAGTCACGCGAATAGTGAGGAGAACGACCGGCCATCTCGGCGCGATTTTCTCCGATCGGCTGTTGCCATCGGTGGGACAAGTGCTCTCGGTGCGTGTTTACAATTGGAAAACGACGACACTAGTGAACCCGATCCCGGCGAAACACCCACACCAGTTGGGACCACAGAGGCCGGATTGATCGAACAATCATTCCCACAGGGTGTCGCTGATCCATCGACACTCCCGGAAGGCCAGCACTTCTGGCAGGATTATCTGGTGACTGATCGATTCGGGAACACGGTGTTACCACAACACCAAGTGCTACTCTTCCTCGATTACGTTGGACCGACACCACCGACGGAAGCCGCCCGCGAGCAGGTCGAAACTGCATTAACGACGATCGAACGGGCCTTCCGGCGTGGTGACGGGGGTGAATCCGATCTCCCACAGCATGAAGGACTGCTCTTTACCTTCGGTTACAGCCCGTCGTACTTCGAGAAGGTCGGTGATGACATCGAGCAAATGGACGTCGATCTCAGACATCCCACGGCGGTGATCGATGCCCTTGGCGAAAGGGGCGATGTGAATCCAGTCACACACGATGCCCTCTTCCACTTCGGAAGTGATTTCGCCTCAATCGTCCTCGGAGCTGAGGCTGCCCTATTCGGGGAAATTCCTAAACTCAACGGCATTCCCGTCGAGGAAGACCTGAGTGGCCTGTTCGAGCGGGTCGAGCGTCGGAGTGGTTTCGCGTCACGGGGCCAACCCGCCAAACAGTACGACAACGAAGAGATTCCCGAGGAGTCACCCCTTTCGATGGGGTTCAAGGCATCCTTTACCGACAACCAACCGCCCGAAGAGAAGGTCACGATCAAGGACGGTCAGTTCGCCGGCGGGACGACACAGATGATTTCGTTCACGGAGACCGGTATCGATCGCTGGTACGACGAAAACGACCACACCGAACGCATCCACCAGATGTATACCCCACGCCATACCGAGGAGATGGTCGGGAAAATCGGCCATGAGCTGGGAGATACGAGTGCGAAAACACGCGATGATGTCGAGCGTCTCGAAGAAGACGCCCGAGAGCACGGTCGTGTCGGGCACGGACAGAAACTCGCTCAGGCCCGCGATGACGACTTCGATCCGATCCTGTTACGACGGGATTTTAATTCGACAGTACGTCCGGGGCTTCACGGTGCCTTCTGGCAACAAAAGATCGGTGAATTCATCGAAACACGAAGTGCGATGAATGGTCACGATCTCGATGGCGAGGTGGCCGATGAGGATCACGGGATCCGACATTACATCGACGTCAAAAGCCGAGCGACGTTTTTGGCTCCGCCACGTAGCCAACGAGTACTTCCAACCATCGAACAGTAGCCGAGACGGGGTTTAGCTGATTGCAGGGGGACCACCACTGTGGATGATTAACCCGGCGATAATAGCAGAGCAGCCTTCCTGAAGTCGTATCTCAGCACCCAGCCGATTTCGTCGCGAGTGGTTTCGGTGTTCCGTCCTCGGACACGACAAGCCGTTGGTTCGTCTCGATATCGTCAAACACAAGCTCCGTCCCGTCCGGGCGCACGATTCGGAGCTGTTTAACCGATTCTGGCCCCAACCCGAAGTGCATCATCCGCGTTGACTGACCGAAGAAATTCGACCGGCTCGTCTGGACGCGAGTGAGCGTCCGACCTTCATCGGTCGTGACTTCGATTCTGGTGCCCAGGGCCGTCCCAGCATCGTCTCGAACACGCACCTCGAGCCAGTTCCCAACAGTATCGGTGGATTCATAGAGTTTGAATCGATGAGAGGTGTCGCCGATCACGACGTCCCGGTCGCCATCGCGATCGAAATCAAACGTCGCAAGCCCGCGACCGTTGGATTCGTTCAACCCGGCCGCCGCCGAATCACGCTGCTCGAAGCTGTTGGTCGCTGGGTCCCGTCGCTCCCAGAGCATCGGACGGGTTTTCGAGGCGATGTATCGGCCTGAATTTCCTCTGACTTTGAGATAGTATTTCGTCGTGTGGAGGATGTCAAGTGTCCCGTCGTTGTCGAAGTCCTCGACAGCACCACCCCACCCCCACATACCCTGGTTGACACCGTACGCCGCGGCCGTGTTGTTAAAGGTACCGTTGCCCTGGTTGATCAGAAGGCTATTGCCGGCGTTACGGACTCCCAGACCGCTGTTGATCTCCCAGACTTTTTCCGGGTTATCGAACCGGATGTTCGTGACGAAGAGATCGATCCGGCCATCCCGGTTTATATCCCGCTCGACGGCGGCCATGCCATGCTGGTTCGTGTTGGGAACTTGTCGCCGCTCGAACGTCATGTCGCCGTTGTTGATAAGCACCGCATCGAACCCGTAATCGTTGGCAACATAGATATCAGGGGCGCCGTCGCTAGTGAGATCGACGGCGGTGGTCGCTAGCGTCCATCGAGACCCTTCGACGATATCGCTTTCGACGCGAGCGAATCCGCCGTCACCGCCGGCAGTCCCGGCTGTCCGTTGATCTTCCGCCGTCCCCTTGTTTTCGTACAACAGGTTAGGATAGCCGTCCGTCGCTTCACCGTCGTCCTCACGCTTTGGGATTCCTTCTCGCCAATCACCGTTCTGGATGATATAGATGTCGAGATCGCCGTCGTCGTCGAAGTCCGCGACGGTGGCGCCAGTCCCCCACTGGAGTTCGGTATCGAAGCCGGCATCGATCCGGGTGAACGATCCTTCGGTGTTTCGGAGGAAGATCGGCTTGCCAGTCTCTGGGATCAACAACAGATCTCGCCAGCCATCACCGTTCGAATCGAACGCGATGGCGGATTTCAGATCGGGATATGACCGATCAGGAAGCGCACCCGACCGATCGAAGGAACCGTTGGAGTTCGCGAACAGGGCTGGTCGATCGCCACCGACGGTAAGCAGGTCCGGCCAGCCGTTCCGGTCATAATCGAGGACAACGACGCCACCGTCGGCACTTCCATACGATTCGCCGGAAGTCTCATAATCGAGCCCACACGAGCGACCGACTTCCCGGAATCGGACGGAATCTTGTCCGAGTGTGGAGGATTCGTCGGCGCTCCCAAATCCGACCACAACACCTATACTGGCCAACACCGTTACGAAAACGACCCCGATAACCATCAACTCGATGCGCCCTCCGGACTCCATATGCACCCACCCAACGGCTGTATAAGTGTTAATTTTCCGGAACGTGGCATCTGATATACATAAGCATACTTCGAGTGTAGCCACGGATTCAGCCACAGTATTGAGTATCCAGGTGGGGGACGAGTCCTGACCAGCAATAAACGACAAACTCTCAGGTGCAGGTACTCACCAATTGGACGAAAGGATCCCGACCGGATACGTTACGCGGGAACGAACACCGGCATCGCGGTGTCCTCGGAGATCCGCCAGAACCGCGCCTCGACATCCGTTCCGATCTCGACCTCGTCGCTGTCGACCGGCATCATCGTCGTCAGGTGTGGGCCCTCTGCGAGTTCGATGATCGCCACGACATAGGGAGCGAACTCGCCATACCCATCCTCACCAGGGATGTGATTGACGATATAGCTGTGGACCGTTCCCTCGCCGGAGGCCGGTTCCCACTCAAGCTCCATCGAGCCACAGTGTTTACAGACGACTCGGGGATAGAACTGGGCCTCCCCACAGTCGGCACAGTGCTGGAGGCGGAACTCGCCTTCGACGGTCCCGGCCCAGAATTCCTCGGTCACGCCGTTGGGTAGCGGGATCGGTCCCTCCCAGCTCTCGCGTTTGTCCTCGATAGGGATACTATCACTCATCAGTTGACCCCCCGTTCGAGGATCACGGTACTGCTACTCGAGAGGATGCCACCAGTGCCGTGGGCGATGCCGGTTTCGGCGCCGTCGACCTGGCGGTCACCGTCGTAGTCGTGGCGGAGTTGGCGGGTCGCCTCGATCAGTAGGAAGATGCCGAAGTGGCCGGGGTGACAGTACGATAGACCACCACCTTGGGTGTTGGCTGGTAATTCGCCATCCGGTCCAAGCGTTCCGCCCTCGACGAACTCCCCGCCGGCACCCTTCTCACAGAAGCCGAGGTCCTCGAGCGTGACCAAGACGGTGTAGGTAAAGGAGTCATAGATCTGGGCGACATCGATATCGTCAGTCGTGATCCCGGCCTCCTCGAACGCCTGTGGCCCAGTCTGGGCGGCACCAGTCTGGGTGAGAGCTGGCATCTCGCTGATGGCACCGCGATGGGTGTGGGTCGACGCCGCACCGGTGACCGATACCGGCACGGTGTCGAGTTCCTCGGCTTTCTCCGGAGACACCAACACGACCGCACCGCCGCCGTCGGAGACCAGACAGCAATCGAGCAGGTTGAATGGATCGGTGATCGGGCGTGAATCCAGGACATCCTCGACGGTGATCGGCTCCTGCTGGGCGGCCTTGGGATTCATCGACGCCCACTCCCGGGTCGAAACCGCGATTTCAGCCAACTGTTCCTGGGTTGTCCCGTACTCGTGCATGTGGCGACGGGCACCGAGCGCATACGCGCCGGGCGGGGTGAACAGTCCAGCAAGCCGGGTGAACTGATTCACCGGGTGATCCTCGCGCTGGCCGCTCTCGTAGGGGTTTTCCTCGCCGGTCTTGCTCGTCGAGCCGTAGGCGATCACCGTCACGTCGGTTTTGCCCTGGGCCATCGCCTGGGCGGCGTGCTCGACCATCGTCTCGAAGGAGGATCCCCCGATCTCGGTGCCGTCAGTGTGGGTCGGGAGATTGATCCCGAGATACTCCGCCAGCGCCAGTGATGGCATGTAATCATCGGCCCCCGCGAAGCCGACGCCGTCGACGTCGTCCTTGGACAACCCAGCGTCGTCTAAGGCTCGCATCGTCGCGATCGCGGCGTTTTCGAGCCAGTTCCGGTCGGGTGTTTCACCGAGATCGCTCTCGGCGACACCGGCCATGACGGGATTGACGGGCATCGTCATCGATGATCCCTCGTCGGCACGGCCTGGAAAGTTGAAAGAGCGCGACACATGGGCGTGGCAACCCCGGGCCACGTCTTTAATCGTTCGTTCCCGGCGAAGTGGCAGTTCGATCGCGGGCTGATAGCCAGAGGCCAGATTCACCGATTCCGTTGTATCGCCCCACACGATCGCTGACAGCAATCTTTTACTCGTGGCTGGTCTCCACTCCAGTGATGGAAGTCGCCATTCTCACCGTCGGAGACGAGGTTCTCGCCGGTGATATCGTCAACTCAAACGCCAAGTGGCTTGCCAACCAGTTGACCGAAAAGGGAGTGACGGTCGATCGAATCCTCACGATCTCCGATGACCGGGAACTGATCCGGTCGACCGTCGAGGAATGGTCGTCTATGTTCGATGCTGTCATCGTCACTGGTGGGCTGGGGGGGACCCACGACGATGTCACCGCCGACGCGCTGGCCGACGCATTCGGTCGTGAGCTGGCGGTCGACGAGGCGGTTCGCGAGGACGTCATCGAGACGGTGGCGGCATATCGGGAGGTCGATCCGGAGACGCTCGACGAGGGGTGCCTCGATCTCGACATCGACGCCTGGGCGGCGCTGCCGGCCGGCAGCCGGGTTCTCATTAACCCTGAGGGACTCTGCCCGGGGTGTGTGATCGAGAACGTCTATGCGTTTCCGGGTGTCCCCTCGGAAGTCAAAGCACTGTTCGAGTTGGTCGCCGAGGATTTCAGCGGCCAGACGGTTACCGATACCGTCTACACGTCCCAGCCAGAGGGCTCGATGGTCGAGGCGGTCACCGGCGTTCGCGACCGGTTCGACGTCTCGATCGGGAGCTATCCGACTACCGATGGACCAAACCGGCTACGCGTGAGCGGCTCGGATCCGGAGACGGTCAGAAGCGCCACCGACTGGTTGCGCGATCGGATCGAAACCGTCGAGAAGGACTGGAAGCCAGTCGCCGACGGTTAACACCCGTCAACAGCGAGAGAATCCTCCATTCACGGCAGGAGGATTGTCAGTAGTTGAAGCGGCCGAGAAACGGGGTTCATTTACCCGTGAATTCAGGCTCGTACTCGTCGTCCTGGAAGGCTTTGGCTCCCTCCTTGTGGTCCTCGGTCTTGAGCAACTGATTGAACAGCTGCGCATCGTAGTCCCGGGCCTCCTTGCGGTTCATCTGAACGGCGGCCTTCGCCGATTCTTTGATCCCGCGGAGCGCGAGCGGCGGTTGGTCGGCGAGCTGTTCGACGAATCCCTCGACCGCATCCTCGAATTCCTCGGTCTCATACACGCCGTTGAGGATGCCGATCTCAGCGGCGCGGTCGGCACTGATGTGTTCGCCCGTCATGGCCAGTTCCGTCGCCACTGCGGGACCGGCGAGCCGGCTGACGAACTGAACGCCGCCAGCACCGGGAAGGATGCCGAGATCGACCTCCGGGAATCCGAGCGTACTGCGATCGGAGGCAAACCTGAGGTCACACGCCAGGGCGGTCTCGAGGCCGCCACCGAGACAGTAGCCATCGATCTTCGCGACGACCGGAGCCGGGAAATCCTGTAGCGTCTCCTGGGTGCCGTGAGAGGTGAACGACTGTCGGGTCGAATCGGAGAACTCGTTGATGTCGGCACCGGCTGAAAAGGCACGGTCGCCTGCCCCCTCCATGACGACGAGCCGGACGGCGAGACCGTCTGCTTCGTCGTCCTGTGCGCTGAGTTCTTCAAGTGCCGTGGCGATGTCCTCCCGCATCTGCGTGTTCATCGCATTGAGCTTGTCCGGTCGGTTCAACGTGATGCGACCGATACCCGTTTCGGCGTCGAAGTCGACGATGACGGTGTCCAATTCCGAGCGCATATCCGGCACGTGACGCCGCCCCCTTACAAATCGTTCCGTTTTCCTGTGACCGATCCGGACGATCGAAACTGTCGCAATATTGACCTCCTCCAGGTCCTGAAGGACGTGGAATCCCACCACGGGATGTCCGCCGC
>JBDGPX010000145.1:0-7933 GCA_042219475.1 Halobacteriales archaeon | reverse complement strand
CTCCAGAGGACGGCAGAGAATATCTCAGTTTCCACCAACAGTGCAGACAGCACCGGTCCATGATGCCCGAAGACAGATAAGCCACGCTCGCTTACGATTCCGGTGATGCTGTTGGTCCTGTGTGTGGACCTCGACGATGACATCGGTCGCAAGACCGGTATCGAGACGCCGGTCATCGGCCGGGAAGCGGTTCGTCGGGCAGCGGTCGCGCTCGCGACCGCCGACCCCGAGGATTCGGATGTCAACGTCCTCTTTCAGGGCCTCCATATTTACGATCGAACCGAGGACGACGATGTCGAGGTCGCGGCCGTCACGGGAACTGCCGAAGGCGACGTCGCGGCGAATCGAATCGTCGGCCGGGAAACTGATGAAGTGCTGGCCTCGATCTCAGCCCGGGACGATGTCCGAGCAGTGGTCGTAACCGACGGTGCCCAAGACGAAAGCGTGATCCCCGTGATCCGATCGCGGGTCACCGTCGATGGGGTCAGCCGCGTCGTTGTCAGACAGGCCCAGAACCTCGAATCAATCTACTATACGATCAAGCAGGTCCTCAACGATCCCGAAACCCGCGGGACGATCCTTGTGCCACTCGGGATCCTGCTGTTGATCTATCCGCTTGCAATCGTCGCCGACTTCTTTGGGCTCCCGGGGGCGGTTTTGGGGGTCACCTCCGCGTTGTTGGGGCTCTATGTTCTCTTTCGCGGTCTCGGCCTGGAATCGACCTTCGACCAGACCGCCGCGACGCTCCGCCGATCGCTGTACGCTGGTCGGGTGACGCTGGTCACCTACGTCGTTGCCTTCGTGCTCGTGCTGATCGGCGGTGCCGAAGGTATTGAATTTCTCAATACCACTCAGACGACCCGCCCGTCCCCCGGACCGCTCGATATCTTGGCAGCACTGGTGTACGGTTCAGTGCGCTGGATCGCCGCCGCCGGGATCACCTCGAGCTTCGGCCAGATCACCGATGAGTACCTCGCCGATCGGTTCCGCTGGCGCTATCTCAATGCACCGTTTTACGTGCTGGCGATCGCCACCGTGCTCCATGCTGTCAGCGGCTTCTTCCTGGGGCGCGTCCCGCTTGCATACCTCGCTGGCGCGCTGACCGCCGGAACGCTCATCGGCGTGCTCAGTACCCTTGCCTTCGCCATCGTCGAATCACGGCGTCACGAGGGCCATCCAGCTGGCTGACCACAAAACGCGTACGGTACGGAGTCGGTGGCGTTCAGCGTTCGCGGGTCACGACGAACTCGGCGAGGTCGGCGAGGTAATCCCGGGCTGTCTGATCGGTGATATCGACCTTCCTGAGCGCATCGAGAGCCTCATCGGCCTGCGTCCGTGCCCGGCGATTTGCCTCCTCGATCGTTAGGTCAGTGATCCTGATCAGCGACGGCCGTCCCATCGCGGCGTCCTGGCCGGCGGGCTTGCCGATCGCCTCGCTGTCGGCGGTCGCATCGAGGACATCGTCCCGGATCTGGAAGGCGATCCCGACCCGTTCGGCGTAGCGGCCGAACGCATCGATCGATGCCGTCTCGGTGCCGCCGGCAAGGGCCCCGAGTTGGGCGGCCGCTCGGAACAACGCTCCGGTTTTGCGCTGGGCGAGTTCCATATACTCGTTCTCATCTCGTGGCATCGCCGCCAGCTCGATCGCCTCACCTTCGCCCAGGTCGACCATCCCGTCGGCGACGATCTCCATCGCCCGGGGATTCGGAGAAAAGAGCGCGAATGCCTCCCCGAGCAGGCCATCGCTGGCGACGACGGCGCCACCGTGGCCGAAGGCCGTCCAGGCGCTCGGGACGCCACGCCGGACTTCGGCCTCGTCGATGATGTCGTCGATCACCAACGAGGCCGTATGGACGAGCTCGATCCCGACGGCGAAATCGACGGCATCGTCGGGTTCACCGCCGACAGCCTCACACGCGAGCAGCGTGATCGTCGGTCGGACACGTTTCCCCCCCGACAGCGCCGTCTGCTTGACCTTCTCCTCGAGTTCCGTGGGTTCGACCCGGTCAAGCACCGCCTCGAGTCGATCTTCCACGAGGGTCCGCCGGGTCTCGAGGTAATCCATTACCGAAAGTTGGATCTCGGAACGCAAATACGTGGTGTTCTGGGGATATTCAGCCGCTACATAGACAGTGATTGATAATACCGTTATCTCCCGATTAACAAGGGATTAGGTGAGTTCGATCCCGGAGATCTGTCGGAAATTCGAGCGGCGTGACGGATACTGATACCGATCCGACGTGTTATCGAAGCGAACGTCGGCGAATCGAGATTCGTCCGCGAAGCGGAGGGGACATGAAATCTACAAACGGAGCCGGTCGAAGCGGTTCACGAGAATTCCTCAATGAGTTCCGGGACGACCTCGAAGAGATCACCGACGACGCCATAATCGGCGAGATCGAAGATCGGCGCGTTCGGATCGGTATTGATCGCGATGATCGTCTCCGAACCCTTCATCCCAGCGACGTGCTGGACGGCTCCCGAGATGCCGATCGCTATGTAGATCTCCGGCGTGACGGTTTTACCGGACTGGCCGACCTGCCGGTTCTTCGGGAGCCAGCCGTTGTCGACGATCGGTCGCGAGGAGGAAACGGTCGCATCCAGTGCGTCCGCGAGATCGAAGATCAGATCGAGATTCTCCTCCTCCTCGATGCCACGACCGATCGAGACGAGCACGTCAGCATCGGTGATATCGACGTCGCCCCCACCGGCCTCTTCGAAACCGGTGACGGTTGTACCGATGGCGTCCTCATCGATGGTCGCGTCGAAAGCGGTGACTTCGGCATCCCCGTTTCCTCCGGCGGCCGGCCATTCACCGCCCCGTACCGTGACGACCGCCTGTTCGTTCTCGACGGTGATTGTCGTCTCGACCTTCGAGCCGTACATCTCCCGAGTCGCCACGAGGTCTCCGTTGTGTTCGATACCGATGGCATCGGTGACTAGCGGGAGGTCGAGTGCGTTCGCGACGGCGGGCGCGTAATCGAGCCCGTTGACGCTGTTTGGCAACAACAGCGTGGTCGGATCGACCGACTCGTAGAGCTGTTCGACGGCCTGTGCGTAGACGTTGTGGTTGAACTCCTCGCCGTAGTCGACGGTGTGGATCCGATCGACGCCTTCGCGGTTGAGCGCGTCGGCGTACTCGCCGACGGTACCGCTGATCACGGCGAGATGGAGATCGCCGCCGGTCGCGTCCGCGAGCTCCCGGCCGGCGGTGATCAGCTCATAGCTGATGTCACGCAGGGCACCGCGGCGGTGGTCGGCGACGGCGAGAACATCGTCGCTCATTCCGCACCCACCCCGCGTTCACGGAGGAGATCGGCAAGTTGTCCGGCCTGTTCGTCCGGCTCGCCATCGAAGTACGTGGCGTCGCTTTCAGTTTCTGGTTCGTACATATCGGTGAGATCGAGATCGCCCGCAACCGCCGTCTCATCGAGGCCGAGATCGGCCAGCGTGTGGGGTGCGATCTCTTTTTGTTGGGCCTGTCGGATCCCCCGCAGACTGGCATAACGGGGTTCGTTGATCCCGGTCTGGATCGTCAGTACTGCCGGTAGATCGACGTCGGTCAATTCCAGAACGCCGCCTTCCAGTTCCCGGTGGACGTGAGCAACACCGTCATCAACAGCCAGTTCCAGGTTGTTGACGACGGCCGCCCACTCGAAATCGATCGCCTCGGCGAGCGAGACGCCCGTCGCCCCGAAGGCATCGTCGTTGGCCTGGACGCCCGTCAGCACTAGATCGGGATCCTCCTGTTCGACGATCGCTTCGAGGATCGCGGTTTTGGCGCCGACGTCTAGGAGATCGACCGAGTCGAGTGTGTCATCCCACACCCGGATCGCCCGATCGGCGCCCTTCGCGAGTGCCATCCGGATCGTTTCCTCGGCGCGTTCGGGCCCGATCGTCGCCGTGACGACTTCGACGTCGTCGTCGGCTTCCTCGCTGATCTGAACGGCTTCCTCGACCGCGTACTCGTCCCACTCGTTCAGATCGTACTGGATGTATCGGTCCGCCACCTGTGTACCTTCCAGCTCGAAGTCGTCCTCGACCTCGATGACCTCTTTTACCGTCACGAGGACCTTCATGATCTGTGTGTTCCCGACGGATATGATAAACGTTTAGGAAACGATATTCACTGGCCGTCATCGGATTCATCCGGCAGCGAAATCAGGTTCTCGCGGCCGATCCGAAGCTTCTCGATCCGCCCTGCCTCCGCCATCCGCGAAAGGAGCTGTGAGACCTTCGCATTCGACCAGTCAGTCTCCTCGACGATCGCCGCCTGTCGCATCCGGCCGTCGTTCTCCTCGAGGAGCCGCTCGACCCGCTCTTCGTCCGAAAGTAACGTGAAATCTTCGGGCTCTTCCGCTTCCGTCGGCGATGCTTCGTCCCTCGGTTCGGATGTCTCCCTATTCGATTGTGCTTTTGACTCGGCGGCGGCGTCGATCTCTGAATCGTCCGCGGGTGTTGGCTCTTCGTCCGGAACCCGTCGACGCTGGAGGAGGAGATACACTACAGCGGCGCCAGCCACAGCCGCTCCGCCGATCCCAGCGATAATCGGGAACCGATTGTTGTTTTCCTCGCCGTTCGGCGCGATCGGCTGTAGTTCAACCGATGGGTTCCCTGGCTCGAACGTCGTCGGGCCGGTCACTTGTATCGTACCCGGGGCGATAATTTTCAAGCCTTGCGAGGAGCTGACTGCCTGGTAGCCTTCCGGAAATACGATGATGAGTTCCTGTTGCGCCGAGAGCCGCGGGAACCACGTCCCTCGGTTAGATCCGGTACCACTTTGGAAAACGTCGCCGAGGCGGAGCCGTTCACCCGAACGCTCCGTGAAGTTCGTCCAGGTGAACTGCATTGAAAGCCGTCCCGTTTCGTTCGTGCGTCCGGCCGTGTATTCGATGTTCGTGATCGACATCGACCGGCCGGTCGCCACTTCGGCCTGATCGGCGGCCCGGATGAACGGCTGAGGTGAGAGAGTTTCGGCGTTCCCGTTCCGGTGAGCCTGGGCCAGTTCCGCGAATGCCTCTCGATCGCTTTTGGTTTCGAGGTGGTACCGTGTCGTTACGTTCCAGTCGGCATTCCCGCTTGTCCGGAGGTGAATCCGGAACGTCGTGGTTGGTTGATCGGTTGCGTTCGCTTGAAGAGATGCGGTCTGAGTGGTCTCAGGCCACTCGGCAGTACCGGCATCGGCAGTGCCGACACCGGCCGCCACCGGGGTAAACAGAAAGAGGAGGGCGAGGGTGGCGAGGGCGGCCACTAACCGCATATACCTCCCTCTGGTAGGGCTCAGCTGAAAACCCTTTCTAACGGAACAGGCCCCGAATCCGTTCGCTGTTAATTCCGACGGCGAGTCAATTGAATCATGGGTACATGCCCCCGGGCCTCGTTTGTAACCCAATCTATCGGACGGGTTTTTGTGACCTGACGATATAGGTGGGGGTGATGCGCCCCGTTCCCGCTCTGTGTGTTCTGTTCGTCCTCCTCTCGATTCCCGGGGCCGCTACGACCGTTCCAACGGCTACTGACCAGCCCGCCGGGTCGATCCAGCAACCCATGCAGCGGAATCTCGTTGCCGAGACGGCTATGCTGGGGCTCGATGGCGACCGACGATCAACGTTCGTCAGCCCATCTCTTGATGTCACGACAGCCGTCAGCATCCAACGAACACAGACCGTTGCTGCGTTGGAAACTCGATCGCTACAAGCCGAGATGCATGCCAGCGATAATCGACAGGCTTCCCGGGAACTACTGTTGCGATCGCTCACCCGAATCGAGCTCCAGATCTCCGATATGCTTGAGGCGGAGCTCGCCGCCCGACAGGCGTACACGACTCGATCGATCTCGACGACCACGTACATCAACCGCCTTGTCGAGATTCAAACCGAAGCTGAACGGCTCCAGACACAGTTGACGGCCGTCAGAAATCAGGCGGATGAGATCCCACGGTTTACCGTTCGGTCCCGTGTCAATCGACTCGAATCGTTGCTGGTCGGATTTCAAGGGCCAGTTCGAACCCAGCTTCGGATTGCGCTCAACGGTGCATCCGATCCTTCCGACCGGATTTACCTCGAAAGCTCGGCTGATGGGCTCGTGTTGTCGATACTTCTGAACAACGAGCACATCCGAGAGGCCCATCGGCTTGATCGCCGGGACCTGGAGGGCGGGGCTGCCATCGGCGTCAACGGCGCCATCGATCATGCCGAACAGCGGTACAACGATAGTTCGCTTACAGGTATCACCGGTATCGGTGGCGATGCCTACCAGATCACGGCCCAGACATCGAGCGGGCGATTGGTCGCCTATCTCGATGGCGTCAGCGAACGGATCTTCTTTGAGCTTCAGTATCGACGACTGACTGCCTACCGACCCGATTCGATCGTTAGCAAGACCGAAAACGGTGTGACGCTTACCGTCAACCGGACGTTTGCCGGTGGACCACTACGGATCGACGTCCGGGAAATCGATGGCGACCCGGTTACGGCGACGATCCGTCTGGGTGGTCGATCGATCGGTGAGACGACCGATGGCCAGCTGTGGACGCTCGCCCCTCGTGGTGGTGGTCAGATCACTGCTGTGACCGATACCGGTAACGTCTCTATCCGATTCCGACCGGTAGAGCTCCAATCGAACAACGAGACGGCGACTGCGTCCGGTTAACAACCGGCCGGTCACCGTCTGATGAGATCCGAGAATTCAACACTGAATCCGTTTCCAAGGGGCGTTGTGGTGTGACCCTTGGACGGCTCGGACCCTTCTCGATCCGACGGTTTCGGCTCCGCTGATCGAGGTACGTCCCCAGTTCTCGGGGTAGTGTTGTTGGTCGCGTTGACGACGGTCCTTGCGGTCGTCGTTGGCGGTACTGTCCTCCAGCTGCCAGCCGATGTCGGACCGGATTCAGTCACACCGGTGACGCTATCGGTCACGGTCAATGCGACCACCCAGACCGTTCGATTCGTCCATGAGGGTGGCCGACCGCTCGATGTCCGGACCCTCCGGATCCGGATCGCCGTTGATGGCACGTCATTACGGTATCAACCACCAGTCCCCTTTTTTGCAGCCCGTGGATTCCGTGCCGGACCGACCGGGCCGTTCAATCAAGCCGCAGACCCAATGTGGACGACGGCCGAGACAACCGCTTTTCGTCTTGCGAGTACGAACGCCCCGACCATTACGCCCGACGCAACCGTCGTCATCGATATCTATCAACGGGATACTCGTATTGCACGACTCGAAACAATGGCCCACTGATCGGAAACCACCGACGACCAACACCGTAACCGGAGACCCGATACACGTCTATGATTGCCAGACTGGTTTCACTCGATAGGACGGCGTCGTCATCTCGATCCGGGAGCTTTAGCCAGCGTCGTGATCGCGATTTCGGGGTTGTAGGAGGGTCCCATCAGCCGGTGTTCGATCTCCTCGAACCCTGCCTCCCGAAACATCCGATCGGCCTCCTGTTCGTCATAGAAGAGCATGATCATATCCGCGAGTTTCTGAAAGACCGACGAGCGGGGATAGTTCGGCCCGACGACGAGGACCTGTCCACCGGGTTTGACCACCCGGCGACACTCCGCGAGTGCGTCGACCGGGTTCGGCCAGTACTCGATCGATCCCGATGACCACACGATGTCGAAACTGTCATCGTGGAACGGAAGCCGTTCGGCATCGCCCCGATAGAACACCACTGGGTCGTGCTTGCCGAGTTTCGCCCACGCCTTTTCGAGCTGATGGACGCTCTGATCGAGCCCGTGGACGTCATCGGTATACTCCAAGAGTGCTTCCGTCCCATAGCCGGTTCCACACCCGACATCGAGCACTCGATCGTCCGCGTCGATATCGAGCATGGCGACCGATTCCGCCCGCATCTCGTCGGTCCAGATGAAGGGGTTGATGGTGTCGTACACCTTCGAGAGGTATTTGTAGAACACCCGCGCGC
>JBDGPX010000158.1:0-8241 GCA_042219475.1 Halobacteriales archaeon | reverse complement strand
TCAACAGGCGCAACCGCTGATGGTAGTTCGTTCGGCCCTCGCGGCGTCGCCGCATCGGGACGTTATACCGTGGTCCTGTCGCCATTAGGTATCACCGTAGTTGTTCTCGATGTACGTCTCGAGGTATTCGACGCTGCGGAACTCGCCACCGCCGGCTTTGGCATAGAGCTCGCGGTATTGTTTGGGCGTCAGCTCGCCACTGTCTCGGAGCTCGCGCAGCTTCTTCCGCTGTGCGCGGATGTCGTTCGTCCAACTGTCCTTTTTGTCCTCCCGGGCGCCGGCCTTCCCCTTGCGGGTGCCGGGGCCGGTCTGATGGCCGTAGGCCCGTTTCGCGTCACGCTCGCGGGCACGGCCGCGGGAGTTGCCCTGTGCGTCTTTAGCCTGGATGATCCCCTGCTCGACCAGATCCCGGATGTCCTCACGGGTGATCGCATCGGCTATCTCGCCTTGGGCACTGGGATCGAACCAGACACGGCCCTCGCCGACATCAAGCACGTCGGAGGCCAGTCGTTTCTGTGCGCTGAGGTCGCTCATTCTTTGGTCACCTCGACTTCCTCGTAGGTCGGATTGAGCACGCGGATCTCCTCTTCCATGGCGCGGTCCTCGATACGCTCGCGCTTGCGCCCGCCGACGGCGGAGGCGATCCGAACCGCCTCACGGTCGGGGTCGACGTCATCGAGGTCCTCGGGCCGGTGGACGCGCACCTCTTCGAAGCCGCTTGGGTGTTTCCCGCGGACGGCCTTCGCCGTCCGGAAGCCGGCCTCGACGGTGTCGCCCTTGCCTTTGACACCCTTGCGCTGTTTGGAGTGGATACCGCGGGGACGCCGCCAGGAGGAAGGAATGCGTTTTTTATGATGGTGGACCTGCCGGTTGAACTGCGGCATCGGCGTGTTGTGCCGCTCGTTGAGCAGGCGTTCTTCCTCCTCGCTCAGTTCCGGCGTCTTCTCGACGAGCCCGCGCGGTCTCAGTTCCGTCTCGACGGCCTCCTCCGCCGTTTCAGGCTCGGCACCTTCCTCTTCGATTTCGGCCGCAGTCTCGGCGACTTCGATCTCGCCGACATCGGCCTTGATACGGGCCGCGAGGGCGTTGCCGACGCCTTCGATTTCGGCGAGATCTTCCTGACTCGCCCGCTGGACATCAGCGACCGTCTCGTAGCCGGCGTCCCGCAGGACCTCGGCCTTGGCATCGCCGACGCCACTGATATCGGTCAGTGTCTCTGGGACGTCCTCCGGTACGTCCGTGGCTGATTCCGTGGCGTCCTCGGTCGTCTCGGTTTCTTCGGCTGTGTCCGCAGTCGCATCGTCCGCTTCTTCGACCTCGGCCTCGGGGTCGCTGTCCTCATCGACTTCGACCGTGTCGACGTCGGCTTTGATGCGGGCCGCCAGCGCGTTACCGATCCCCTCGACCTCGGCGAGTTCCTCTTGGCTGGCGGCTCTGATGTCCGCGACGGATTCATAGCCTGCCTCCCGGAGCGCGTCGGCTTTCGCGCCGCCGACACCGCTGATCGATTCCAGCGACTCGGCATCCTCGTCAGTCATTTAGACGCCCCCCTTGCTGGGTTTCTGGGTGATGTAGACCCCGTCTTGGAAGACCCGGGTGTCCTTGTCCTTCACGCGTGTGAGCTGTTCGATATCCGCGGCGGTCTGGCCGACGGCTTCCTTATCCGACCCCGTCAGCCGGATGATCTCACCGTCGACCTCAACGTCGGTGTCGCCGTGGATCGTCGTCCGGCGCGGTGCCCGTTCGCCGAGGAAGTTCTCGATGACGACCTCATCGCCCTCGACGCGGACCTGCATCGGGAAGTGTGAGTAGAACACTTCCATTTCGTACTCCCAGCCGTCGGTGACGCCACGGAACATGTTGTCGATGTGGCTCTCGAAGGTGCCCATCGTCGCCAGCGTCTCGGCATCCTCGGCCGGGGATTCGATCACGACGTGGCCGTCCGCGACGTCGATCGTGACGTCTGGATACCACAGTCGTCGGGTAACGGATCCGTTCGGACCCTCGACGGTGAGATCGAACCGATCGACCTCGGCCGTCACGTCCTCCGGAATCTCGAGTTCGGTTCGTGACATGGTTTTCAGTTCAGTATACGTAGGCGATGACCTGCCCACCGACGCCTTCATCGCGGGCCTCGTAGTGGCTCATCACGCCCCGACTCGATGTCACGACGAGCGCGCCGTAGTTCTGCGCGGGGAGGAACCGTTTCTCCCATTTCTCGAACCCGTCGTTGCCGACCGAGTAGCGGGGCTTGACCGGCCCACACTCGTTGATGGCGCCTTTCAGTTCGACCTCGAACTTGCCGGATTTCCCGTCGTCGAGGCGTTCGAACCCGTCAATGTAGCCGCGTTCGTAGAACACCTCGAGGACATTGCCGATCAGGTTCGAGGCGGGTGATACCGTATGCGTCAGGTGACCGACGCTCTCGGCGTTGTTAAGCCCCGACAGCGCGTCACTTAGTGGATCCTTGCCTGTCATTGTCCTCTACTTGTATTTCTTAAAGCCCATCGAGCGGGCGATCTCGCGGAAGCACTGGCGACACAGCCAGATGTCGTACTTGCCGACCAGGCCCTGTTTGCGGTCACAGCGCCGACACTGGCTGCGTTGGCCGGTGCGTTTGGCCGCGTGCTCGCCGCCTTCTTGGGCGTCGATGTCGTTTTCGACCTCGCTTTCACTCATTAGTTTGTGACCTCCACGTCGAATTCCTGTTCGATGTAGGTCATGGCGTCCTCGGGGGAGAGCTGGTGTTTCGAGGGGATCGATTTCGATTGCTTATCGCGTTTCGCGATCCGATACCCCGGCCGGACCAGGTTGACCGTCACGTCAAGCCCGTAGATCCCGACGTTGGGGTCGTACTCCTGATCGGGGAAGTCCGTGTGTTCGGTGATCCCGAAGCTGAAGTTCCCCCGATCGTCGAAGGCCGTCCGATCGACCGTCGCGATCGAGAGGGCCGTCTCGAGGAACGACCGTGCCCGCTCGTCACGAAGGGTTACCTTCGTCCCGATCGGATCCCCCTCGCGGACGTTAAACTCCGGTACCGTCTCGTCGGCCTCAGTCTGGACCGGCTCCTGACCGGTGATATCGGCGAGGATCTCCTCGGCGTTGGCGAGTTCGCGGCCACCCTGGCCGACGCCCATGTGGACGACGACCTTCTCGATACGTGGCCGGCGCATCTCGTGGAACTCGGCGTCGCTTTCGGTTTCGCTCATCAGTCCGCACCTCCGGTGAAGTTCTCGTCGATCACCACGACGTACTCCTGGATGGTCTCGAAGCCGCCGTCGTCGGTATCGACTTCGACGGTGTTCGAGCCGCTGCCGGGCGTGACCCGGATCGTCTCGACCGTGCCGATGTCGCCGGCGTGGCTTCCCTGGACGGCGGTGACCAGCGCCCCTTCCTCGAAGGGGAAGTGCGCGACGATCTCGCCGGTCTCGTTGTCGATGACCAGCGAATCGCTCCCGCTGTACTCCGAGGCGTCCTCGACGCGGACGTTCCCGCCGTCGTGGAGGCTCAGTTGGGTGTCCCCGCCGGGGAGTTGCTGTTTGTTGACGATCTTGCCGAGCTTGCTCCCGGCCGATTCCTCGTCGATGGGTGTCAGCGCGAGCCGACCGCCCTCGTCGGGGAAGACCCGGTAGTACTCATCGCGCTCGGTGAAGGCCACGATGTCGAACATCCCGATCGGTCGTTCGGGATCGGAGATGGCCGTCCCGTTGATCAGGACCGTATCCTGGTTGAGGGCGTACTGGGCCTCCTTGCGGGAGTCAACATACTCGAGGACGTCCCGCAGCAGGATCAACAGGGGGACACCGGCCTCGCCGTGTGGGCCGGCTCCGGCCTTGACGGTAAACGTCTCCGTCTTGCGTTCGACCGGCCAGGAGTTCGGCACCGAGAGCCGTTTCTGGTGGCGTGTCATGGGTTAGTCCTCCCCCTCCAGTCGCGCCTGTCGTCGGTCGTCATCGAGATCGAGGTCGGTGACGCGCAGGTTGCTCGCGTCGAGGGCCCGGGGCAGCTCCTCGCCGTCGGCGGCCTCGACCGTCACGTCCTCGACGTAGATGGCGGCGTTCTTGAGATCGACCTCAAGGATCTCGCCTTCCTCGCCGGCGTCGTCACCGCGCATGATTTCGACGGTGTCGCCGGCGTTGACCCGGACGCTTCGCTGGTCGTACTCCTCGCGGAGATCCTCGGCCAGCGTCGCTTTGACCTGCTTGTGGCGCTCGTGGAGCGGGGCTCGCTCCGTCTGGTTGCGCTGTTTGCGTGGTTGTTTGCTCATAATTCGTTCAAACGATCATCGTCGCCGTGCTCGCGATGCTGCCGAACCGTTCGGCGACCTCGCGGGCGATGGGGCCTTTGATCTCCGTGCCCCGGGGTTCCTCGGCCTCGTCGATGATGACGGCGGCGTTGTCCTCGTATTTCACCCGTGTGCCGTCGGGTCGGCGGATGGGCTTTCGCTGTCGGATGATGACCGCCTCAAGTACTTGGCGGCGCATCTCCGGGGTGCCCTTGGTGACCGAGACGGTCACCTTATCGCCGAGCCCGGCTTTCGGGTGGCGGTTCAGCGTTCCCTGATAGCCGGCAACGCTGATGATCTTCAACTCACGGGCGCCGGTGTTGTCGGCACACGTGATCTTGGACCCCTTCTCGAGACCGCGGGTGACATCGGCCGTCAGGGCTTCCATCAGGCCTCACCTCCGGTCTTCTCGACGACAACGTGTGATTTCGTCTTCGAAAGTGGTCGTGTCTCTACGATACGGACCGTGTCGCCGTCCTGCAACTCAAGGCACGGCGGCGCGTGTGCGGGGATCCGCGAGCGCCGCTTCATGTACCGATCGTATTTCGGCACAAAGACGTCGTATTCCCGTTCGACGATCACGGTCTTTTCCATGTCCGTCGAGGCGACTGTTCCGGTCACCATCTGTCCGCGAACGGACAGCGACCCGTGGAACGGGCAGTTCGCGTCGGAACAGGTCGTCTCTGGTTGTTGTACGTTCAAACCGATTGCCATGTGGATTCACCTGCCGTTTCAGTGCGCCGTGCTGGGCGCGCGATCAACCGTCGACCGTCGACGGTGGCATATTCGTAGTCGGCGTCTGTGTCTGCGTTCGGTGTCTGACTCGCCGGGAGTCGAAACTCGATCGTCGCGCCCGCCTTGGGCACCGTCGCGACTGTCGCCGCTCGCCCCCGGCCACGCTCGATCGAGAGCGTCCGCATCGTCTCGTCGACGATCCGGCCGTCGATACCGATCAGATCGGGATTGCTCGCATCGACGACGCGAGCCGAAAGCCCGATGAGTTCGTGTTTGACGAGCGTCTCGGGGGCGAGGGTCATCACTCCAGATCGCCCTCCTCGCGCTGGATCGTTTTGATCCGAGCGATCGTCCGTCGAAGCTCCTTGACGCGACCGGGGTTTTCCGGTGCTCCGCCGGCGGCCTGGACGGCCCTGATGTTGAGCAGCTCGGTCTCGAGTTCTTCGAGTTCCTGGCTGCGTTCGTCGGCGGTCATCTCGCGGATCTCCTCGGGATAGAGGATCGCCATCAGTCGTCACCCTCCTCGTCGTCGATCTCGGCTTCCATCTCGGCCATGATGGCCTCGACTTCGTCCTCGTCGACGTCCGCCGAGCCGGCGTCAGCCGATCCAGCGTCGGCGTCGGCATCGGTATCGGCGTCATCGGCGTCGACGTCGGCGTCGGCCGCTTCCTCGGCGACTTCCTCCTCGATCGCGGCTTCGACGACCTCCTCATCGACTTCGGCCGGTTCCTCAGTCTCGATGTCGGGTTCGGCGCCGCCCGCCGATGCGTCGGCGTCGGCTTCGGCGGCGGCCGCTTCGAGCTCCTCGAGGTCCTCGTCGTCGGGTTCCTCAAGCAGTTCCTCGACGCCCTCGCCCGTCTCCGGTTCGGGCGCGAGGTCGCTGGTGTCGACGTCGTCGCGGATCCGGAAGTCGTCGGGGAGCTCGGCGTTCGGCGGGATGATCTTGACGTTGACCCCGATCGTGCCGAGTTTCATCACGGCGACGGATTTGCCGCGATCGACGATCTCGTCGGCGGGCTCGCCGTTGTGTTTGATGTACCCCTCGTTGAACTTCTCGACGCGGCCCCGTGCACCGGTGACCTTCCCCGAGAGGACGATCTCGGCACCGAGGGCGCCGGCGTCGATGATGCGTTCAAGCGTGGTGTGGCCGGCCTTCCGGAAGTACCAGCCACGCTCGAGGGCGTTTGCGAGCCGGTCGGCGACGATCTGAGCGTTCAGATCGGGTTCTTCGACCTCCTGGACGTCGATCTGTGGGTCGTCCAAGTTGAATCGCTCTTCGAGCTCGGTGGTGATCGAGCGGATGTTCTTCCCGCCTTTGCCGATCACCATGCCCGGCTTTTCGGCTTTGAGCACGATCTGGGTGCCCATCGGGGTCTTGGCGACCTCCATGCCGCCGTAGCCGGCGCGGCCCAACTCCTCGCTGAAGAACTCGTCGATCTGCGAGCGTTGGATGCCGTTCTCGATGAACTGTTGTTCGTCCGCCATTATTCGGATACCTCCTCGAGGACGAGTTCGACGTCGACCTCCGGTGTGTTCCACGGGCTGGCCCGGCCGAACGCCCGGGGTTTGCGGCCCTGGCGTTCGCCGACCTTGTGGGCGGCGACGTGCATGATCTCCATCGACTCGCCGTCGAAGCCCTGGTTATCGGCGTTGTTGATCCCGTTTTCGAGCAGATCGATGAACGCCCGTGAGGCCTTCTGTGGGTAGCGACCGGCGTCCCACCCGTCGATGTCCTTGCGGTGTCCAACGCCCGAGTTATGTGAGCGAAACGGCACCGACTGCTCCTCGTTGATGACCGCTTCGAGGTATTCGATCGCGTCGGCGGCCGTCTTGCCCTTGATCTCGCGGGCGATCTCCTTGGCGTGTTTGTGGCTGATCGGACGCTCCCGGAGCATCGCTTTCGCGGTTGTGTCCGGGTCCGTCTCGACGCTGTAACTGATTCCCATGGTTGTTATTTGAGTGGCACGAACTTCGACGATCGAGTCGCGCCGATGCCGGCCTGGCCGTGTTCGACCTGCGTTCGCGTCAACTGGAACTCGCCGAGGTAATGCCCGATCATCTCCTCTTCGACGCGAACGCGCTCGAAGGCCTGGCCGTTGTAGACGGCAAACGTCAGCCCGACGAACTCCGGCAGAATCGGCATGTCCCGGAGATGTGTTCGGATCGGATCGTTCGCCGTCGTTTCGGCGTCGGCCTCGCGTGCTTCTTCGAGCAGCTTCTCGTGTGCTGCCGACAGGCCGCGTTTGATGGTTCGCCGCTGGCGGGCGGGAAGCAGTTCCGCGACATCCTCGACATCCATGTCCTGCAACTCCTCGAGACTGTGTCCACGGTAGGTGAACTCGCCTTCCTGTCCTGTTCGATACTCAGAACTCATTGGTTACCACCTCGTCCGGTGCGTCGCGAGGAGATGTCGCCGACCTTCCGACCCGGCGGTGCGTTCCGTGAGATGCTCTTGGGTTTGCCGGGGTGTTGGCGACCGCCACCACCGAATGGGTGATCGACGGCGTTCATCGCCACGCCCCGGACCGTTGGGTACTTCGACCCGCGGGCGCGCATCTTGTGGTGTTTGTTCCCCGCTTTGACGAACGGTTTCTCGGTCCGGCCGCCGCCGGCGACCACGCCGATCGTGGCCCGGCACTGCGGATCGAGCCGTTTGATCTCGCCGGAGGGCAACTGGACGACCGCAGCGTTGCGGTCGTGGGTGATGAGATTCGCACTCACCCCGCTTGCGCGGGCAAACTTCCCGCCATCACCCGGGCGGGCTTCGACGTTACAGACCGGCACTCCCTCGGGAATCTCCGCGAGCGGGAGCGTGTTGCCCGGCTCGATCGCCGCGGAGATGCCGATCTGGATCCGGTCGCCGGTCCCGACGCCCTCGGGGGCGAGGATCAGGCGGCGATCGCCGTCCTCGAATTCGACGTCGGCGATCGGGGCCGATCGGGCCGGATCGTGTTCGATGTCGACGACTTCCCCGGTCACCGTATCCTGGTCCTCGGTGTTGCGGTGACCGAGATCCGCTTTATATCGATGGGAGGGCGCACGGAACGTCGGTCCACCGTGACCGCGCCGTTGGCCCTGGATCCGTCGACCCATCTCAGAACACCCCGATTCGGGAGGCGACGTCTTGGGCGTCGTCCTCCTCGGAGAGCTTGATGGTCGCTTTCTTCCTGCCGTTCATCGTGATCTGGGTGTTGACCTTCACGACCGAGACGTCGTAGCGC
>JBDGPX010000134.1:0-8247 GCA_042219475.1 Halobacteriales archaeon | reverse complement strand
CTGTGGGTCTTTCCGACGTAACAAAGCGCGTCGCGGAACGAGAAAGCCCCGCCCTAAGCCAGCGCGTCAGCGCGAGCAGGGCGGGGTAGTTCACAACCGATTGAACATCGCCCCGTCGGCTGTGATCCGCCTTCACGAAAGCGGCTCGGTTTTATATCGATCGCTCTCACAACACCGGTATGCCACGGGATTTTCGCCGGGAGTCCCGACGACGGATCGGTGCCGTCGTCGTGCTCCTGTTGGTCGTCCTCGCGGGGTGTGAGGGTGCCCTTGGCGGCCTCGGCGAGGACCCATCCCGGTCGACGACGGGGTCACCCACGATCGATGTTGGTGCCCCTGGTGTGACGGCGAACGGTGTCACTGATCCCGACGCTTTGCTTCGGGCACACGTCGATTCCCTGACGGATCGATCCTATACCGCACGCTCGACGGTCACAGTTCGCTTTCCGAACGGTAGTGTCCGCGGGCGCCGGATCGTCGTTATGCGGGTCTACGCCGAGCGCGATCGAATCCGGTTTCGCCATCACCTCGATGGCCGGCTTCCGTGGGCCGCGATCGAAGGGGCCGAAAGCGCCGTCGTGAATCCACAATCCCGTCACGTCCCATCGGATATTTCCCGTACGGCACCGATTTCACGGTCGATCCGGGGGTATCGTAACGAAACCGGCACGTACCTGGCGATCGATCGGACAAACGGCGTCACCTACCACCAGTATCCGGCCGATCTGAACCCAGCAACGGTTGGGGCCTTCGAACTCGATACCGTCCTCAAGTCCGCAGCCAAGAACCTGTCCATAACTTCGATCACCCAGGCGCGCGTCGACGGGTGGTCCGCCTATCGATTTCGGGGCACTACCTCTGATGGCGATCGCGTATCGGCGACCATCGATTCCTTCGGGCTGATCTATAATCTCACCGTCACCCGTTCTCTCCCTGATGAATACGGCGGTGGTGTCCTGGAATATCACATCGCCTATACGGCATTCGGCCGGACGACTGTCGACCGGCCTGACTGGATGGCAGAGATCCGTCAGCAATCGGAAACGGAGACGGTCGATGTAGCGGTACCCAGCGGTTTCCAGGTGCTCTCGGGCCGATCGCCGAACGGTCTCGAGGAGACGGCTACCCGGGAGGTGACACTTACCCCCGAGTATGCGATATTCAATATCGAACACGAGGGTACGGGCCGGATCGCCGTCTGGTTGTTCAATGGCTCCCACCGAGAACGGATGTTGCTGAACACGACCGGTAATTACCAAGGGGTGATCGTCACCAACGTCAACCCCGACGATCACCGCTTGCACGTCCAGGCCGATGGGCCGTGGCGGATCACGGTTCGCAACGGCTCGACACCTCCGACAGCGGTGACTGGACCGATCAAATCGGAGCCGAACGTCACATACGCCGGGCCGTTCCCCGGCGACCGGCTCCGGATTCGGTTCCGCGGCACTGACCACAACGTCGAATATCAAAGCTGGTTTGTCGCCGGATCCGGTAGCTATCGGGATTTCTTTGTCATCGAGGATGGCCCGGTCGATACCACTCGGCACCGATTCCGGCTACCTGGGGTGTTCTATATCGGCCTCCGTACCACCGGTGACTGGGTGATCGAAATCAGACCGGTCGTGCGCTGATCCGACCGCCATCTCACGATCGTGCTTTCGACCGGACGTTTATTTATTACGCCAACTGAGGTCATGTATGGTCGGATTCCTCTCGAACCGATCGCCGCTTGGGCTCGTTGGCGTATTCCTCCTCGCGCTGGTTCTCTTTTTGATCCTTCGTCAGCTCGTCGGATTCATCGCGTTCGTCCTCCGTATCGGACTCGTTCTCGTCATTGCGGTCGTCGCGATCTATGCCGGCTATCAACTCTGGACTGGCTGGCGACGCGCGGGCTGAAACGGCCGTTCGTCCTGATCCACCGCTTATCGATCAGTTGCTGGTTCTTTCGATAGAGATTGAATAAATAGTCTGTTTTTTGGAGATAAATTGAATGTATGTGTGGATAATCCGGTGTTCTCGGCCGATTTGAGGGGATAACGCTTTTGGTATCCTATATTCTACATTTCAATGGACCGTATGACCGAGTACGTCTGCCGGAGCTGTACACGCGAGATCACTGCCAGCGCGTTCAAGACGACCTGTCCTGACTGTGGTGGACAGCTGAAACGACTGGGTAGTGATCGACGAGATGCGCCCGTCGCCGACAATCAGGCCTGAACAACGGCCGTCGTTCGGCTCGCGTCGTAGGGGGGTGAGTCCCCTCCCTCGCTCCGGCCGACGTGGGCTCGACCTTTCTATCTATCCTCTGCTCAGCAGCCGTTGCTCCGGTAAGCGAGAGCAGTGGGAAAACAGAATGCGGGGGCTGGGATTCGAACCCAGGAGTTCCCTACGGAAAGCGGGTCTTAAGCCCGCCGCCTTCGGCCGCTCGGCCACCCCCGCACGACCACACTGCTATCTCATCGTTCGACCGCCATCTATGGTATGGTTTCCGACTCAGCCCGGACCGATTCAACGTGTTCCTTGCCGTTCACCAATCGACCGAGAGCGTACCATCGCCGTGGGGATCCGGTGCGATTTCCTCGTCTGTCCGGCGGTCGACGACGTGAATGACACCCTTTTCTTTTTTCGCGGGACAGACCTCGGCGGCGGCGATGTTCTCTTCGAGTTCGTCCTCGGTAATGAAGTACGACTGTGGTTGTGCGATCCCGGTCATGATGTCCAGTTCCCAGTTGACTGACTCCTCGGCACAGCGCCCGGCGCCGATACACTTGTTGGCCTCAAAGATGATCTTGTAGGGCTTTTCTTCGATCGGTGGTGCGTCGTGTTCGCCGATGGTGCTGGGATCGATCGGCTGATCGGCCTCCGTCTCCTCGGCCATGAACGGAGTTTATCCGCGACGGTCTTTCGTTTATCGATCCGATCCGCTGGCCGCTTCCCGGAACGTTTTGGCGTCTGCCGACGAGTGATCGTCTACAGATGTCCGGACATTCCGTAGAGCGCATCACGCTCGCTCGGCTCCCGTCTGGAGTCGAGATCACGACGACCGTCCACACCTACGAGGGCGACGAATCGGGACCGACATTGTATACCCAAGCGGCCCAACATGGGCAGGAGGTCAACGGTGCCGAGGTGCTCCGCCGCTTTCACGAGCGGTTCGATCCCGGTCAGCTTGCCGGCACGCTCATCACGGTCCCGGTCGCCGATCCATTGACGTTCGATCGGGTGACCTACACGACCCCCGAACCGCTGGATAGCGTCAATCCGAACATGAATCGGTGCTGGCCGGGCGATGCTGATGGAACGCTCCATGAGCGGATGGCCGCACACCTCTGGGAGTACGCTGGCGAGGCCGATGCGATCGTTGATCTCCACACCGGAAGTCCGGATATGTACACCCATGTCGTCTACATGCGCGGGGACGCTGAATCCCATCGCCTCGCGGAGGCGTTCGGAACGGATCTGTTGTTGGCCGAGGAAGCCGACGACGAGGCCGACGAGGAGTGGCACAGTCGGAACTTCAGCGGGAAACTTCGAGTGGCCGCCACCAACGAAGGTATCCCCTCGATCACACCCGAGCTGTCACATAACACCCAGATCGTTGAGGACGCTGTCGAGACGGGTGTGATTGGGTTGTTCAACGTCCTTCGAGAGATGGACATGCTGCCCGGCGAACCCGAACCAAACGGCGACACCGAACTGACACGCAACCATCTCGGGACCGTCAACGCCGATGCCTCCGGCCTCTTCCGGATCGATCCTGATCGGACCGTCGGACAATCCGTCGACGCCGGTGAACACATCGGCACGGTGTACAATCCGACGACATTCGAGGTGTTACAGGAAGCCGAAACCGATCGCGCGGGTATTCTCTACGATCTCGCCCGGGAATCGACCGTCACGGAGGGGGATACGCTCCTGCGGGTCGCTCTCCGGATCAACGAGCCCTAGCCGCGGTTGGACTTCGTTCGCGAGACAGGCTTTCGTGGTTTCGGCGACGATGATACCACGGTTGGCTGTATCGACATCTCGATCACCGTCAGGTGAAGACGAAACTTCTTTACGTCCGAACGGTTGTTCGGTGCGTATGCTGGCGATGTCTCGCCACGTTGGGTTCACCCCTCGTGAGCGTGGCGTCGTCGCTGCTTTCTCGGGTCGGAAACGCAAACCCGCGTGAGTCGCTCGTTGCAGGAGTGGCACCCCTGTCTCGGGCCTTTTCGTTGGCATGCATCGCGTACACATCGAGACATCCGACCCACAGGAATGACACACCACCACGATACGTTCGCCGGCGTTTACCCGGCAATGACCACACCCTTCACGAATAGTACTGACATTGATCATGACCGATTGGCAGCGAATGCCCGACGTCTCGAAGCAGCGGGCGTCGATGGGCTCGTGCCCGTCGGTTCGACCGGTGAATCGGCCACCTTGACCCACGACGAACACATCGACGTTATCGAAACCGTCGTTACCGCCGTTGACTGTCCCGTTATCGCGGGCGCCGGCTCGAATGCCACACACGAGGCGGTTCGACTCTCGGAACGAGCGGCCGCGGCCGGTGCTGACGGTCTCTTGCTTATTTCGCCGTACTACAACAAGCCCGAACCGGCGGGCCAATTCGAGCATTACACGGCGATCGCCGACGCGGTGTCGCTCCCACAGATCGTCTACAACGTCCCATCTCGGACGGGGCGATCGCTCGATCTCGACACGGTCGTTGACCTGGCTACCCATCCAAACATCCAGGGGTACAAGGCAGCCTCCGGCGATCTGGCGTGGATCGCGGAACTGATCGAACGAACGGCGGAGCAGCGATTTGATGTCCTCTCGGGCGATGACGGGTTGACGCTCCCGATCATGGCTGTCGGCGGCACCGGAACGATCAGCGTCGCCGGGAACATCGTCCCCTCGCGGCTGATCGCGATGGTTCAGGCAGCACTCGATGGCGACTTCGACAGCGCTCGTGAACACCACCAGGAGTTGGCCCCGCTGTTTCGGGCGCTATTCGCCGAAACCAACCCGATCCCGGTCAAGGAAGCGATGGCGCTACAGGGGCATGGGCCGGCAACGCTACGATCGCCGCTCACCGGGGCGAGTGACGAGACGCGCGACCGATTGCGCACCGTGCTTGCCGACCTGGAATCACCGGAGGCCGAGGTATGAGCCTCCAGATCGCCGTGACCGGGGCTGGCGGCCGGATGGGCCGAACCGTCATCGCGACGGCCATCGACCGAGACGACGTTGAGGTCGCCGCTGCGGTGAACCGATCGTCAACGGAGCCGATCGGGGATATCTCGATCGATCCAGCGACCGAGCTGTCTACCCGATTGGACGATACGAATCCCGATGTCCTCATCGATTTCACCGCTCCAGTGGCGACGCTTGAGTACGTCGCTGTGTGTGCCGATGTCGGTGTCCCGGTCGTGACCGGCACCACCGGTTTCAGCGATGATCAGGCAACGGCGCTTGCCGAGTATGCGGCGACTATCCCGATACTGCGGGCGGCGAACTTCTCGCCGGGGATCGTCGTGCTTCGGCGAGCCGTCGAAACGGTCACACGACTGCTTCCGGATTACGATATCGAACTCACTGAAACCCATCACAGCGGTAAGCGCGACGCGCCAAGCGGCACGGCTCAGTCACTACTTGCGTCGATTACGGCTGCGCGTGACCGGCCGACAACGCTGACCCACGGGCGGGAGGGTGACCGTCCCACCGATCACGGTGAAATCGGCGTCCATGCTCGCCGCGCCGGCGATGTCACCGGGGCACACGATCTCCTGTTCGCCGGGAGCGGTGAAGTACTCGAACTGCGCCATCAGGTCGGTTCACGAACCGTGTTCGCTGCGGGGGCACTCGATGCCGCCGCCTGGATCGTCGATCAGGCGCCTGGTGAATACGACTTCGAGGCGGTGTTCCGATGAATTCCCCAATCAGGGTCGAGGCCGAAATCGAAGAACTGTGGGAGCGCTATCAATCCGGCTTGAATGCCGACGACGCGACCGCCGACGATCGAGCGGTCTTGGATCGATTCCTCGATGCCTTGGAGAGGGGAGAGATCCGGGCGGCCGAGAAAACCGGCGACACCGTTAGCTCCTGGCAGGTCAACGAATGGGTGAAACACGGTGTATTGCTCAATTTCGGCCTGCGGAAAACCCAGCGATGGGAGTATGGTGATGTCGGCTATAACGACGTCCTGCCGCTTCGTGAGACGGCCGATCTCCGGACACGGGGTACACGGAACACGCCCGACGGCACGGTCCTCCGGCGGGGTACATATCTCGGTTCAGATGTGATCGTCATGAGTCCATCCTTTCTCAACATCGGAGTCCACGTCGGTAATGACTCGCTGGTGGACTCCTGTGACACCATTGGTTCATGTGCACAGATCGGAGCGGGGGTCAAGCTGGGGGCGAATACGCTCATCGGCGGTGTATTAGAACCGATCGAGGACGCGCCCGTTATCATCGAAGACGGCGTTTCGATCGGTGCCGGCTGTCGGGTGACTTCGGGCTTTCGGGTCGGTGCCGACACCGTCGTCGGGGAAAACACCCTACTTACCCCCCGGATACCGGTGTATGATCTCGTTGACGATGAGGTGCGATACGGCCATTTGCCGGCGAATCGTCGGGCGTTTGCCCGATCCATCCGATCGAGCGTCTCTGATCATGATCTCTTCGACGGTGACGCGTACAAACCTGCCGTCGTGGCGACCCATCTCGACGAGACGACGCTCGAGACGACACAGCGCGAAGCGACGCTCCGGGAGTGACCACTCGCGCAACACATCCCGGGGACCAGGTCACAACAGGTAGCCACCACGAGTAACGATCGGCTGTTGGTTGGATCTCACCTTAGCCGTCGGCTGACTGACTACAGCGATCTGATGGCTTCGGTGACCGCCGCGACGCCGATCTCGAGGGATTCCTCCTCGATATCGAACCGTGAGGTGTGATGGCCGTACGGGTTCGAAGCGCCGACGCCGATGTAGGTCGCCTTCCCGCCGGTCTCTTGGACCTTCTGGATCAGATAGGACGCGTCCTCGCTCCCGCCGAAGTCCTGGGTTCGCTTGACGGTTTCGACGAGATCGAGATCCTCGCCGACGTCTACGAACAGATCGACGAGCTCATCGTCGGCTTCGAAGGTCACCGTCTTGCCGTAGAGGCTAGTTTCGTAGTCGACCTCGTGCATTCCGGCGGCGTGTTCGATCACCCGACGGGCCTTCGAGAGCATGTACTCGTTGAGGTCGGCTGTTCCGCCTCGGACTTCGACGCGCATCTTCGCGTCCTCGGCGATGATGTTCTGTGGATTGTCCGAGCGGACCATCCCGACGTTCACACGGGTGACACCGTCACCGTGGCGCGGAATCGCATAACAGTTCTGGATGGCTGTCGCCAGCGCCTGGAGGGCGTTCCGACCTTCGTGTGGGGCGCCGCCGGCGTGTGCCGGTTCCCCCAAGTAATTCACATCGAGCTTCGCGTTCGAGAGCGGGCGTTCGTAGCCCGCGATGATGGTACCGGTCTCCTCATCCAAGCCGAGGTGTAGCGCGATCAGATACTCGACGTCGTCGAGGTGGTCCGTCTCGCTCATCGGCTTGCCGCCCCGGCCGCCCTCCTCGGCAGGCTGGAAGAAGAGCTTGAGCGTGCCATCGAAGCCGCCGCCCGAATCGAGTTCCCGAGCGATGCCCAACCCGATCGTGGTATGGCCGTCGTGGGCACAGGCGTGCATCTCGTTTGGATGGACCGAGGCGAATCCCTCTCGTGCTGGTCGGTGATCCTCGTCTTGGGCTTCGGTCCGTTCGAGGGCGTCCATATCGATCCGGACGCCGACGACCGGCCCGCTGCCGTCGCCGTATGTTTTCTCGGCGACCAGACCGGTGATCCCGTCCATCGCATCGAGATACTGTTCGGGTGCCCCCTCGTTCCGAGCCCGCTCGACGGCTGCTTTGATCTCGTCTTCCGGAGGCACACCGAGCCGTCCATCGGGATTGACGGCATCGCCTCCGAGATGGAGAGTAAATCCTCGCTCATCGAGTTCCTCGGCGATCAGTGCGGTCGTCCGGAACTCCTTCCAGCCGGCTTCGGGATAGGTGTGGAGGTCGCGGCGGATCTCCGTCAGCGCCCGATTTGAGGTTTGTGCCATGCGAGATGGCAGGTGAACCCGGCGGATAAACTCCCTGATTCGGCCTGATGTGACATCCTCCCCGCGGTAAACGGCGGGGCTTCCCCACACAGAGGGAACCCG
>JBDGPX010000011.1:0-8468 GCA_042219475.1 Halobacteriales archaeon | reverse complement strand
GAGGCCTGAATTAGGACAATGAGAGAGTGGATTGAACGATCTTGCCGACTGGAGGCTAGCTGCTCCGTTTGTATCGCTGTTCGCCTTGGAGTGAGCTGTCTCGGAGGCAGATCACGAGGTACCCAGTCCGCGCCGCCCGCAGATCATTCACCGGAGATACCGCACCCCGATGACACCGTCGGCACCACGGACCTCGACCCGGCTGGCGCCCAGGCGGGCCGCCCGGATTCGGGTCGCATCGTCCTCGGTGATATCATCGATGGCCGCCTCAGTTTTCTCGGGCGCTACTGACAATACGTGGAGCTCGCCTTCCGTCGTACCTTCGAGGGGCTGTTTGACGAGTTCGCCGACTCCTTCGCCGGCCGCGAGATCGACCGTCCGCTCAGCCGGCGGTTCGTCGGGCACGACGATCTGCAGCTGGCGGCGATGTTCGATGTCTGTCAGCGACCACATCACCTCAAGCGGTGGTTCGGCGACGAGAACCCCCTCGACGATATCATCCTCTGTCAGACCGGGGTTCGACGTGAGCGTATGGACCTGGCCATCGGCGACGTCCGAGAGGACCGCGCTATCGGCATCGGCATCGGTCACGAGAAAGGTGCCTCGCTTCTCCGTCGGCGTCGCGGTCATTGGCGGAATCTACGCATCCAGAGTGTTTGCCGGTTTCGAACGAAACGAACGCTGGACCTCACGCCCGGTTACGTTTCGCAGCTGTCTCGGCGGCCGACGAACGGGTCAGATAGGAGACGAGGACAATGCCGAGAGCGGCGACCATGGGCGGAACCAGTCCGTAGATCCGCGGGACGCTATCCAGCATGCCGATCACGCCGGTCGCCGCATGCTCGTTGGGATCGCTGATAAACAGCCCGAGATACACCGCGACCACGAAGCTGTACCCCGCCAGCGCGAACAGCCGATCGTGTGCCGTCCTGGACGCTCCGCGACGGTACCGGCGGGCGACCAACAGGATCGGCGCGAACAACGGCCCGATAAAGAAAAGTCCTAACACCGCCAAGAGTGCCTTTTCGCCGATGAGCCCGGTCGGGTTCGCCATCCAGGTCGTCAATCCAAGCACAATGAGCAGCCCGACGAAGAGCCCGAGCAGCGCGCTGATGATCACGTAGGACTGAAAGAGCCGTGAGCCACTCCGCCGGAGCGCGAAGCGAAACGCGCCGACGAGCCCGGAATACCCCTCATCGGCCATTATCCCACTGTTCGGAGTGAATCGTCGTTAAGGCTATGTTTCAGGTCCGGGCTGTGGCGGACGGGAACGCCTTTGCCGCCGGCACATGGGGTTAGCATATGCACGTCGATCTCGGGAACACCCTCGCATCCGTCGCTGACCCGGGAATCGCCCGGGAGTCCTTAGATCGCCTCGATCGACAGATCGCCACGGCCCACGACCGGATCGATCGGGGGCGAGCTGACAATGAGTTCGGGTATACGGCGCTAAACCTGCCCGACCGGACCGATCCGGCGACGATCCGGGCGGCCGCCGAATCGTTTCCAGAGGAGACGATCGACACCGTCTTAGTCGTGGGGATCGGCGGCAGCGCCCTCGGCGCGGTGACGTTACATCGGGCCCTCGAAACGACGGCTGATCTCTATGCGCTCGACAACATCGATCCGGCCCACACGAACACGCTGTTGGAGCGGCTTGATCTCGAACGAACCGTCCTGAACGTGGTTTCCCGCTCGGGAACGACCGCCGAGACACTTGCGAACTTCCTCGTCGTCCGGGAGGCGATGGCGCAAGCGGGTGTCGACTGGACCGACCGAACGCTCGTAACCACCGGGGAGACGGGACCACTCCGGACGTTGGTCGAACGCCATGGGCTTCCATCGTTACGGGTCCCACCGAATGTCCCGGGCCGATTTGCCGCCCTGTCGGCGGTCGGATTGGCGCCGGTCGCGCTTGCCGGCGGTGATATCGAAGCCGTCCTCGATGGCGGTGCCGACGCTGCGGGAACGCTGTCGAGCTCCTTGTTTGAATGTCCGGCCTATGCCTACGGTGCGATCAGTGAGGCGCTCGCTCGCCGCGGATGTCGGATAAACGCGATGATCCCCTATGCGGAATCGCTCGAACCCTTCGCCGAGTGGTTCGCCCAGCTCTGGGCCGAGAGTCTCGGGAAAGAGGGCTGTGGACAGACACCGGCCCGGGCGCTCGGGACGACCGACCAACACTCCCAGCTCCAGCTCTACCGTGCCGGCCCCCGAACCACCCAGGTGACGTTCCTCAGACCACGATCTCGCCAGCCGTGTTCGATCCCGGAGACCGAAATGGAAGACCTCGCGTACCTGAGCGGTGGTGACCTCGGCGAACTCATGGACGCAGAGTTCGAAGCAACGGAAGCGAGCCTGGCGGCAGCTGGACGGCCGAACGTTCGCCTCGAAATCGACGCGGTAACCGCCCACGCGATGGGTGAGTTGCTGTACGCGATGGAGGCAGCCTGCATTCTGGCGGGTGAGCTTATGGGTATCAATCCGTTCGATCAGCCAGCGGTCGAGTGGGGCAAGCGTGCGACCCGCCAGTTGCTGAGCGAGAGGTCGGGTCCAGCGGCCGAAACGGTCGGTGAAAAGACCACGCTTTCGATCGATTGATCCCGGAACACAGGGCCTTTATCGCCGCCATCCGTTGGGCTGATATGAGTGATCGAACCGCCGCGAGCGCCGGCGTGGTCTTCGCTGGAATCGGGCTCGCAGCCGCGGTGGTCCCGTGGCCGCTCGAAACTGGTCCCATTGCGGCGGTACTGGCGGCTCTGGCTCTCGTCGGATTTCTGGCACGCCGCTACGGTTGGCTCCCCCGTCGTCAAGGAGCCCTGCTCGCCAGCTGTGCGGGCGGGCTCCTCACGCTCGTCGGCATCTATACGCTCGTCGAACCCGCGATCGGATCCGGAACCGGGGCCAACGCGACGCCATCGATCATCCTCGCAGTCGTGATGGGACTGTTCATCATCGCCGCGGCCTATAGCGATTGGCTCGGACTCGATCGTGCGATACTCATCGAGAAGCTGGGAGCGACTGCCGTCGCCGCGGCGATCGGTGCCGCCGGTATCGCAGCGATCGTGCTCTGGGGATTGATCATCGTGACGGTGACCCGGACGATCCTCGGTATCGCCCTCGAACCGACGGTCGCCACCGCGCTCTCGACGATCGCATTAGGGCTTGGGACCGCAACGGTTGCAGTGGTCTATCTTCGAGCCAGTGATCGGGGATTCGCCTTCCTCGATGTCGCGATCCCGAGCCTGCGCGAGTTAGGATTCGTCGTCGCCGGCGTCGTCACTATCATCGGGCTCAACCTCGCGATCGGGTGGGTGTTCCAGCAACTGGGTGTCGAGTCGGCCACGCACAGCGTCATCGAGACGGCCCAATCGAATCCCGAGGTCCTGCTCGTGTTGATCCCGCTGACGTACCTCGTTATCGGTCCCGGTGAGGAATTGCTCTATCGGAACGTCGTACAGAAATCCCTCTACGACTCGTTCTCCCGGCCCGCCGCGATCGTCGTCGCGAGTGCGATCTTCGCGAGCGCGCATTTCTTCGCCTATGCCTCGGGGAACGTCCTCGCGACGATCAATACCCTCACCGTGATCTTCGCTCTCTCGATGATACTCGGGGCGATCTATGCTCGCACCGACAACGTGGTCGTGCCGGCACTCGTCCACGGCACGCTGAACGCGGTAGCGTTCGCCGTGAGCTATGCGGAGATCACCGGGCGGTTCGAGTTGCCGTTCGTACTCCCCGTGACCGATCCCGTCGTTGTGGTCGTGAGTACGCTCATCGCGGGCTGACGCCCGACGAGAAATGCCGTGCCAGGAGAGGAATAATTCAGCTAAAAGCGATCCTACGAGGGATTTTTCCGTGCGAGATCGCTGCCACAGATCGGACAGCGGTCCTTGTGTTCGTCGAACTCCCGACCACAGCCCTGACATTGAAACAGCCAGTCGCGCTGCTCTTCGATCCCTTCTTGAGCGATGATCTCGACGGCGACATCGAGATGATCGGCGACGTTCTGGATGGCATAATCATCGGTCACCAGTGTGCCGTCGAGTTCGAGGGTGGCGGCGATCAGCCGGATATCCGTCTCCGAGAGCGTCTCGCGATCGCCGGTCGAGCGGGCGGCCCGCTCGACCCGTTCGACCGTACCGTCTTCGGGGATCTGGATGTGCATCCCGGAGCCTTCCATGGCATCGTAGCGGTAGGCGCTTTCGTCCTGGAGTTCCTCGCGAACCATCGGAATCGTCGCCGTCGGCTCGGTGGTGTGGTACTCGTTGATGAATGCGGAGGCGTCGAGAACGTACATACCGGATGTGAGGATGTGTTGACGTCGACTAGCGGCTGCTATCAGTGTTCGACGACGATGTAGTCTTTGACCGCCTGGACTCGATCGACCGACACCAGAAAGCGGCCCATCTCGTCGGTCTCGAAATTGACCGAGATCGATGGATCGCGATCCTCTGGATCGACGATCAGGTTCGAAAGCCGGCCGGTTTTGACGTCCATCGTGATGTTATAGAGCATCCCGAGCTCGGCGCCGTCCGATCCCATCACCGCCTTACCTGAGAGATTCTCAGCAAGTATGTCCGACATTGTTGGTAGACTCCTGTGACTAGTTATAAGCGTTCGTGTGTCTGGATCGTTGATCGTTGATCGGTTATCGATTATCGGTGACCCCACGCTGCGATCCGTTGACTCCGTACTGGGTCCTCAGACGGCAGCATAAAAAAATGCTGTGGGCCGAGCGATCGTGATCGAAGGGGATGTGATCGACTCAACAACGCCTTGGAGAGCTCGAAACAGCAAAGACCGAGGAACGACCCGATGGACTTATCCGTCCAGTCCGGGGACTAACACGCAAGCTTTCTTGGTGGTAGGGATGTCGGAGACAGAACCGGACGCTGACACACACATTCAGGCGGACACTCTCCGCACGCCGATCGTCGCGGTGCTTGGCCACGTCGATCACGGCAAGACGACGCTCCTCGATGCGGTGCGAGGCTCGGCCGTCTCGGAGGGGGAAGCTGGCTCGATCACTCAACACATCGGGGCGACGGCGGTTCCGCTCGATATCATCTCCGGCATCGCCGGCTCGCTCGTCGATCCGGAGGATTTCGATCTCCCCGGCTTGCTGTTCATCGACACCCCAGGCCACCACTCGTTCACCACGCTTCGCGCCCGGGGTGGTGCACTAGCCGACATCGCCATCCTCGTCGTCGACGTCATGGACGGCTTTCAGCCCCAAACCGAGGAGGCGGTCGACATCCTGCGTGACACGCAGACGCCGTTCGTCGTCGCGGCGAACAAGGTCGATACGATTCCGGGGTGGAATCCAAACGAAGGCGCCCCGATCCAACAGACCTACGAACAACAATCCGAACGGGTACGCAACGATCTGGACGACCGGCTCTACTCACTCATCGGCGAGCTCTCGGACAACGACTTCCCGTCGGATCTGTACTGGCGCGTCCAGAACTTCCAGAACACGATCGGTGTCGTCCCGGTCAGTGCAGTCACCCAGGAAGGGATCCCGGACCTGCTGACTGTATTGATGGGCCTCTCCCAGCGCTATCTCAAAGAGGAGATGTCCGTCGATGTCGGCGGCCCCGGCAAGGGCACAGTCCTCGAAGTCACCGACGAACAGGGCTTCGGGACGACGCTTGATGTCGTCCTCTACGATGGAACCATCCGGGCTGATGATACCATCGTGGTCGGCGGCACAAACGACACGATCGTCACCGACGTCAGAGCCCTGCTCAAGCCCCAACCCCTTGAGGAAATCCGCGTCGAGAGTCGATTCGAGAAGGTCGATGAGGTGGCGGCGGCCGCAGGGATCAAGGTCGCCGCCCCGGATCTCGACGACGCGATGGCGGGCGCCCCCGTCCGGGTCGTCCGTGATCAATCACTCGACAGCGTGCTCGACGCCGTTCGGGCCGAACTCGCCGAGCTGGAGGTCCAGACCGGCGAAGAAGGGATCGTCGTCAAGGCCGATACGCTCGGCAGTCTCGAAGCGATCGCCAATGCCCTACAGGAGGCGGAAGTCCCGATCATGCGCGCGGAAGTCGGCGACATCGCCGCACGCGACATCACCGTCGCGAGCACGGCCGAAGACCCGAAACATCAGGTGATCCTCGGATTCAACGTCGAGACGCTCGGTAACGCAGCCCAACAGGCCGAAGAGGAAGAGGTGACGATCTTCGAAAACGACGTCATCTACCAACTCGTCGAGGAGTACGAGGAATTCATCCACCAGATCGAAGAGAGCCAACAGGAAACGATCCTCGAAAACATCTCCCGGCCCTGCCGGTTTCGGCTGTTGCCCGATCACGTCTTCCGGCAGAACAACCCCGCAGTCGTGGGGGTCGAAATCCTCGGTGGCACCCTCCGGACGAACATGCCGGTCGCGACCTTCGAGAACGGTGGCAGTCCGACCCGTCGCGGGACTGTCAAGGGGATTCAAGATCAGGGCGAGGACATCGACGAGGCCCGCGCGGGCGACCGCGTGAGCGTCGCCATCGATGGTCCGACCGTCGGGCGCCAGATCAAAGAAGGCGATACGCTCTGGGTCGATCTGCCCGAGAAACACGCCAAGATCCTCGAACAGGAACTGCGCGAGGAACTCCCATCGGACGAACGCGAGACGCTCAAACAGTACCTCGATAAACGGCGACAGGAAGATCCATTCTGGGGGAAGTGAACTGCCCACGAGTGAACTTTGTCGGTCCCGGCAGGTTTCACGCCTTTCGGACGAAGCCCCTCGGTCACAGGGCAACTACCAGTACCCCAGACCCGGAGCGATTCGTGCCGGATCGGATCAGTAGAAGGCGGGCGTGAACCCGTCGGAGTGAACGACCTGGCCGGCACCGCCCTCTTCGAGTTTTTCGAGGGCATCGTCGAAGTCCCGCCGCTCGACGAGGGTGCGGTTGTCACGGATCGCAAACATGCCCGCTTCGGTCGCCAACGTCGCGATCTCGGCGCCGGTGTAGCCATCCGTGATCTCGGCGAGTTGGTCGAAATCGACGTCATCGGAGACGTTGATGTCCCGTGTGTGGATCTTGAGAATCTGTTCGCGTGCCTCGTGATCGGGTTTGGGGACTTCGATGAGGCGGTCGAAGCGGCCGGGTCGGAGGATGGCTTCATCGAGCATGTCAAAGCGGTTGGTGGCGGCGATGATGCGGATGTTGCCCCGGTCTTCGAAGCCGTCCATCTCCGAGAGCAGTTGCATCATCGTGCGTTGGACTTCGGCGTCGCCGGAGGTTTTCGATTCGGTGCGTTTCGAGGCGATGGCGTCGATCTCGTCGATGAAGATGATCGCCGGCTCGCGCTCTTCGGCCAGCTGGAACAGATCCCGCACCAGGCGAGCGCCCTCGCCGATGAACTTATGGACCAGCTCCGAGCCGGCCATCTTGATGAACGTCGCATCCGTCTGGTTGGCGACGGCTTTGGCCATCATCGTCTTGCCCGTTCCCGGCGGCCCATGGAGGAGCACGCCGGCGGGCGGATCCACCCCGACCTCGTCGAACATCCCCGGGTTCTTCAGCGGCATTTCGACGGCTTCGCGGACCTCGCGGATCTGGTCTTCGAGGCCCCCGATGTCCTCGTAGGTGATATCGGGCGATTCAGTGACCTCCATCGCCTGGGCGCGAGCGTCGGTCTCGTTGTCGAGCAACGTCTGGACGGTGAAGGAATCGTTGACCGCGACCCGATCACCGGCTTCGAGGTCATCCCGGAGATCGGGGCTGACCTCGGTCAGTACTTCCTGGTTGTTGCCGTGTTGTTTGATAACGACGCCGTCGTCGGTGAATTCCTCGACAGTAGCGACGTACAGCGAGGAGGTCTTGAGCGTCTCGTTTTCACGCTGGAGCGCATCGACCTCCGTACGGAGTTCCTCGCGGCGGTCGATCGCTTCATCGACACGTTCGGACAGTTCGCTGTTGACCTGGACGATCCGTTCGTAGTGCTCGCGAAGCGCGTTCAATCGCTCCGCATCAGTCATGTCGGGATCCAGATCAAGCGTCGGGCGATCCGGAATCGACGGGCTCCGGGACATCAGTCAACGATTATAGGAACCCAATTATAGAAGTGCCTTTGGGTCGCGGATCCACGAGAGCCCGACTGTGTAACACCGGGAATCCCTCGCTGTTACACAGAGTCGGGGGATTCGATCCGGTTTGCGACACGTTCAGCCGTCGATCAGCGGCGCCATCTCGTCGAGGTACGTCTCATAGGTGTCGATAGCCCGTTCGATCGGTGTGGCGCTCGTCATGTCGACGCCCGCATCGCGCAACAACTCAAGCGGGTACGCCCGTGAACCACGTTCGAGGAACGCGAGATATCGGTCGGCGGCAGGGTCACCCTCGGCCATGATGTCCTCGACAAGCGCGATCGCGGCGCTGATCCCGGTGCTGTACTGGTAGACGTAGTAGTTGTAGTAGAAATGAGGCACCCGCATCCATTCCCGATGGATGTACTCG